>NZ_DIHV01000131.1:0-4910 GCF_002420325.1 Marinobacter sp. UBA5687 | reverse complement strand
TTGTCAGTCACTGCAGCCATTAAAAAATCCTGTGTATAGAACAATTGGAGAATTACAGGGTAACACGTAGTATCGGATATCATGCACGGAACGGACTCAACAAGGTAGCCTGCCAATCCATGACAGACCGCAGCCCAGACAAATCCCACATCGACGCCCCTGAAGTTGCCGCCTGGTGGGCCGAACGGCGCCAGTATCTCGAGCGAATCCGCAAAGTTCCCGAGATTCGACAGCGATTCTGGCGGGAAGTTGCTATCTACCTGTTACGACGTGTGCTGTGGTCTTACGGCTTCTTCCCCATTTTCATTGCCTTCTGGCTGCCCTTTGTCCTGGCCAGCTTCAACCCGGTAGTCATGGCCGGTGACCTGATCCCGCTGCTGCAGGAGTTCGTCAACTCCAATCCGGAGGAACAGGCCACGACCATCAGCACCCTGACGATCGCCTGGCTGTCGATCGGCTCCTTTTTCCTGATATTCGATTTTGTTCTGACCCCGTTCCGGTCTCCCTATCAATATGAAGCCGATGTTTACATGAAGTCCTGGGAGCAACTTAACCATGATCGGCTTCCGGACAAAATGTGATACGACCGGCATTCTGATCAAGTTCAGACACTTTCTGTTACATAACGTTGCAGACAGTGGTTAAGATGAATCCATAACAAAGCATCCGGAACACTTGGATCAAGAGGTTTTGTCATGGTCGATTTCAGGCCGCTGCTGTTCATCAATGCACTTGCGCTCATGCTTCTGGTTACTGCCGGATTCGCATCGGTTCGCAAGGATCTGGATACCACCGACACCACAGCTCCGGCTCTGGCGCAAACCGTGGAGCATGCCACCGCGCCGGAAACCTCAGCCGCGACAGCACCCACAACCCGGATTGAAGCCGAAACACCGGCACCTGAGGCTGAAGAGCCGCTGTTTGCTGATACCCGCGAGACACCATTGGCAGACACTCCGGAGACGCCGCAGCCCGTCGACAACGCGCTTCAGGCCACCGGCGAACAGACCGAAACAGCGGCAAACAGCGAACCGTTCACCGTTGAACCAATGCCCGAAAACCCGGAAATGCTGGCCATGGCCGAACCGGTTTCGGCTATGCGTTCCCAACGCGACGTGCCGGAGACAAAACCGGCGCCCGAGCCTCCGAAAACCGGCACCCTGGTGTTACGCTCCAACGTGGTGGGCGATCAGGTTACGATCAACGGTAAATCCTATGGCGCCACCCGCCTGGACCTGGAGCTGGACCCCGGCCGCTATGACATCACCATCGAAAAGCCAGGATACCAATCCTGGAGCAATTCAGTGGCACTGGAAGCCGGCGACGAACTCACGCTGGTCGGCAAACTGGAAGCCTTCACCACCGTAAGCTACAGGAATGGTGAATGGCGCGGCGGCGTCACCACTGGTGATGGCACCTGGGAAGATAGCACCGGCCTGCGTTATGAAGGCCACTTCGTGGACGCCGAGTTTGATGGTTCCGGTACCGCCTGGTACGCCGATGGAAGCCGCTACGAGGGCGACTGGAAGCAAGGCGAACGGCACGGTGAGGGGCGCTGGCGCTCCGCAGACGGCACGACTTATACCGGCCAGTTCAAGAACGATCAGTTCCACGGCAAGGGCACGCTTACCCTGGCCAACGGCGACATATTGACCGGAAACTGGGAGCTGGGCCGCATGAATGGCCATGGTTCCCTGACCACCGCCGATGGCATGCTGTACGTTGGTGGCTTTCGGAATGATGAATTCCACGGCCAGGGCGCCCTCACCTACCCGGACGGACGCTCCTACGAGGGCGAATTCTCCAACGGCGAATTTCATGGCAAGGGCTCTGAAGTCTTTGCTGACGGAAAGAAATACGATGGCCAGTACATGGAAGGCAAGTTCCACGGCAAAGGCCTGCTGCGCAACCCTAACGGCAGCTCCATCGAGGCTACTTTCCGCCATGGTGAACCCTATGGACAGGTTCGCCTGACAACCGCGGCCGGCGAAGTGTTTACCGCCCGCACCACGGAACCCGGTGTCTGTTATCGGGAGAAGAGTTATCGGGCAACCCAGTGCCCGCAACTGGAAGGCTGGTAATCACCCGGTCGCAGCACCCACGCGTTTGCAGTAACAGGTTGAGGTAGTGACATGGCAATCAAAAATGCTCTGCTGGTGGACGACTCCAAAGTTGCCAGGTTTGCGCTAAGCAAACTGCTAGAGAGTCGGGACATGGAAGTGAACATGGCGGGATCAGCAGAAGAAGCGCTGGATTTCCTGAAGAGCCACGACCGGCCAGACGTAATCTTTATGGATCACCTGATGCCCGGCATGAATGGCGTGGAAGCCACCAAGGCCATCAAGAACAACCCGGAAACGGCCGGTATTCCGATCATCATGTGTACCTCCAAGAAATCCTCGTCCTTTATGGAAGAGGCGCGCAACTTTGGTGTGTACAACATCCTTACCAAGCCGCCTCACAACGAAGGTCTCAACCTGATGCTGGAGCAACTGGCCAGTGACGTCGAGCAGGGGAATGTGCCAGAAGCACCTGCTGAAATGAACGGCCATGACCTGCGCGAGTCAGATGAAGAACCCATGGACTTTCCGGAGGATGCCTCTGTGCAACTGTCGCCAAAAGCTGAAAGCAGCCTGAACGGTCACAGCGCCCCGAATGTGGTGCCTCTGACCAGCGACCTGATTGAGCAGATTGCCCGCTCGGCGGTCAAGACTCATATCAACAACCGGCTGCATGAACTGCTCAGCTCTCTTTTCGACGAGCAGTTCGATCACCTCAAGCGTGCGCTGGACGAAACCCGCAGCAAGCAGGAAGCCTCCATCGAGGAGCGCCTTGAGTCACTCAGCAAGATGCTGGATGAACGCACCCGCAACCTGCGAGACGAAGTGGCGGCCGAAGTGAACCTGAATCTGGGCCGCGAACTCTCCTCCCTGAAAAAAGAACTCTCCAAAAACGCAGGATTCACCTCCGAGCACATGGCTGAGTTGAAGGATCACATCACCAGCGTACAAACCATCGACACCGAGTTCTGGCAAACCCTGCAGTCGGAAGCCATTCAGCAGGCCCACGAGATATCCCGGGAGACCGCCGAGGACATTGCCCAGCGCACCATCGATTTGTACGTGTCTCAGCAACGCTCGGCCAACTCGCGTATCTATACCGTTGGCCTGGCCATCAGTCTGGGTATTTTCAGTGTAGGCATCGCCTGGTTATCTGGCCTGTTCGGCTAACTGCCCACGAACCTGCTGCCAGTCCTGAGGGGTGTCAACGTCCTGTTGCACCCCGGCTATTTCAACCGGACCGGCTCCGGCCCGGTTCAGAACCACCCCCGCCCCCGCATCGCCCTTAAGCAAAAACAGATCTCCCCAGAGCGATTTCGGAATCCAGGCTGGCACGCCTACCCGCTTGCCATAACTGGCTGCCCAGGGCACCTCTGGCGTCCGCCGGGCCTTTGCGGACAGTCGTCTGAGCCCTTCGGTATCCAGTAAGGGCTGGTCTGCCAACAGCACAAAAACACCCAAAGCAGCGGGAGAAAGTGCCTGCAGGCCGGCAATCAACGACGTCGACAAGCCCTCCCGCCAACGCTCGTTAACCACCCAGCGCGCCGGTTGCCGATTGCAGCGAAAGCGCACCAGAGGGAAGCCTGCGCCCGCAACCACCCACGTCTGCGCCGATAGCTGCCGCGCCTGACCAATAGCGTGCCCTAGCAATGAACCGCCACCTGGCAGCTTCAAAGCCTGCTTGTAACACCCCATTCGCCTCGCCTGGCCGGCTGCCAGCACCAATGCCGGAAACTGCGGATCCTTGCTGCTATGATTCGCGTTTATGATGCGCCCCCTGAAACTGCTGAATGCAGCGATTTTTGCTAGAATTCCGCCATCATGCAACCTGACCACGCCGGACCCTCCATGAACCATCTCTTTGTCGACAACCTCACTGTGATTGATTTCGCCTATCTGGATCCCGCTCGAGGCCTGGTTGGCGAAAGCTGGATTGCCGATGTGGTGCTGGGAGGAGAACTGGACGAACAGGGCATGGTCTTTGACTTCAGCAACGTCAAGCGCACCATCAAAAGGGTGATTGACGAACGCGTGGACCACCGGTTGGTGATTCCCCGCGGATATCAAGGCCTGCAATGGAGCGAGGACGCGCCCAACACTTTCCGCTGGGCACTCTCTGGCGGCGGTCACATCGAGCATAGCTCGCCGGACGAAGCCGTTGTCTGGCTGTCCTCGGACCGGGTCGTCCCGTCTGCCGTGGCCGCCCTGCTGGAAAAGGAGCTTAAAGCCGTTCTGCCCGGCAATGTCATCTCCGTCGACATCAACCTGCGCGAAGAAGTCATCGAAGGCGCCTACTACCACTACGTTCACGGCCTGAAAAAGCACTTGGGCAACTGCCAGCGCATTGCCCATGGGCATCGCTCCCCGATCCGCATTGACCGCAACGGGCACCGGGCCTACGACCTCGAAGAACGCTGGGCGAAGCTCTGGCAGGATATCTATGTAGGCACAGAAGAAGACGTGGCTCGCCGATTCGTGGGCGAGGATGGCATTGGCTATATCACCTTCGAGTATGAAGCCAACCAGGGTGAGTTTGCCCTGACACTGCCTGAGCACCGCGTATACATGCTGGAAACGGACACAACCGTAGAGCTGATTGCCGCCCACATTGCGGACAAACTGAAAGCGGAGTTCTCCGGGGAGGAAATTCAGGTAAAAGCCTACGAGGGAGTGGGCAAAGGCGCTATTGCCATACGGGCCTGAACCGGCCACCCGGGATTGGCGTCCTAAACGGCGCGAATCCCGCCGACCATTCGTTCAGACACAAAAAAACCGCCCAAAGGCGGTTTTTTTGATGGCTATCCGGTGGACTAAACCGTCAAGCCTAATTGGCGTCCCCTAGGGGGTTCG
>NZ_DIHV01000055.1:0-5084 GCF_002420325.1 Marinobacter sp. UBA5687 | reverse complement strand
CTACTTTATAACGTCTGCTGACTCCGGCGCATTGGTGGTCAATATCATTTTATCAGGAGGGCAGCTTGAGCCTCCCAAGGCGTCGAGAGCAGGCTGGGCCATTGGCAACGGAGTATTGACCGCGGTATTGCTAGTGGCGGGAGGTATTGCCGTCCTCCAGGATGCGGTCATCCTCGCGGCCCTGCCATTCTCGCTGGTTATCGTTGCTATGACAGCTGGCCTGTTGAAGGCGCTGCATCATGAGCCGCTGACGGCACCCCGGGAGGGTTGTAAGCAACACCGGGCCGCTGAGCCATGGACCGGATCGGATAAGGCATGACTGCCCCCCTGCAAAGCTCACAACCAGGTTCAGCGACATGACCCCTGGCCCCGTGAGCGCAGGGCTGATGAGGTCTTCCAGATCGTAAGCCATGTTGGAAAGCGATAGCACCTTGGTTTACTCGTCTTCATCGGGGGGAGGGTGAGAGTATGCCGAATTGGACACTGCCCCCTCTGTCAAGGTTGTTGAAGCCATCTGGCTACAGTAGCATTCTCATGCCATCCCCCCAGGGGGGATAGGTCAAAAGCTGGTTTTGATCCTGGCCGGGATCGTTTATGGCTCAATGGCTTTGCTGGCTGATGGCCTGCACATGGGTTCGCACGCGGTGGCTCTGGGTATTGCCGCCTTCGCCTATGCGTATGCCAGGAAAAACGCGGGCAGCGCCAGGTTCTCTTTCGGGACGGGGAAGGTCAATGCGCTGGGCGGCTTTACCGGCGCGATTCTGCTGGCTGTCTTTGCGCTCTACATGGTCATCGAGAGCGTCGGGCGTTTTATTCAGCCCGTCCCCATTTCTTTCGATGGGGCTATTTTTGTGGCCATCATTGGCCTGGTGGTCAACGGGGTGTCAGCCTGGATACTGGGGGATGCAGGCCATGATCATGGTCACAGTCACGGCCATGATCACGGTCACCACCATCATCACCATGACCACAACCGCCGTGCGGCCTACCTTCATGTACTTGCGGATGCGCTGACGTCAGTCCTTGCTATTGTTGCCCTTCTGGCGGGTAAATATGCCGGGTGGAACTGGATGGACCCGATGATGGGGATTATCGGTGCGATTCTGGTAACCCGTTGGTCCTGGCATCTGCTGAAAGAGACCTCAAAGGTCCTCCTCGACGAGCAGCATCAGGACATGGAGGAAACCGTCAGACAGGCCGTCGAAGACGACGATGCCAAAGTCAGTGATCTGCATGTGTGGGCGATAGGCCCAAACATTCATGCGGCTATTGTCTCAGTCGTCTCGCATCAGCCCGAGTCGCCTACAGTCTATAAAAAGCGCATTCAGGCACACTGCCAGTCCCTGGTCAATCATGCCAATCACGCTTTCAAGATGGCCGTTTGCCCGCTTCAGACGTTTGATAATGTTCGGGTGAGATTGATGCGTGTGATCATTTACCATTTTTAATTCCTATCCCCCACGGGGGGATGGTATCCTCCGTTCTCGTTGAAATCCAACCACAGACTCGACGCAGTAGATTGATGATTTCGGCCATTCACCCGAGAAAACTGCTTCCAACGCTCGTCATACTCCTTGCATTGGCGGGCCTGTCACTATCGGTGATTGGCGAGTCATTCTCTCATGGTGTGGCCAACTTGGCAGGCGACTGGGAATCGCAGTTTGACGGCCAAGCGAGCAGTCATGGTGCGCATGGACACACCCATGATTTTGACGAAGAGCCAGAGACATCATCAGTGCATCATGATGCTGGCAATCATACCCACGAGACCGTGGACCACCTCAGGGTTCCGTTTGTTTCCCAAAGCCTGACCGTTCTCCGGCAGCCCGTGCCCTTTGTCGGAGGTTCTCCCCGCAGTTTGCGCTATCGGCTTGAACGTCCTCCAAAAGCTCTCCTTTCCGCTTGATTCTTGCCGCTTAGGCGGCCCGAGAAAACACATTCGATTGGAGTCTTTATGTTGTCAAACTTGACAGGCCGATGCCGTGGTGTGTCCTCAACGGGCACAGGCAATCGCCTACTCTGGATATTTCTGACTTTGGGCTTGCTGGGGCTGAGTACCGACGTACTCGCCCATGCCGTGGCTCAGGGCGACAAGGGGTACATCCAGGAAATTACCGGGATAAACCTTATTTCGTTCATCTACCTGGGGGCCAAACACATGGTCACCGGCTATGACCACCTGCTGTTCCTGCTGAGTGTCATCTTCTTCCTCTACCAGATGAAGCACATCGCGATCTACGTGAGCCTGTTTGCCCTCGGGCATTCCACCACCATGTTGTTGGGCGTCTATTTCAACGTGGGCATCAACAGCTACCTCATTGATGCGATTATCGGTCTGTCCATCGTCTACAAGGCACTGGACAACATCGGTGCCTATCAGCGTTGGTTTGGCTTTCAGCCCAACACCAAGGCCGCCACGCTGATTTTCGGGTTCTTCCATGGTTTCGGCCTGTCCACCAAGATCATCGAATACGACATCTCGCCGGACGGCCTGATTCCGAACCTCCTCGCCTTCAATGTGGGTGTGGAAATCGGACAGCTCATCGCCCTGGCCATGATCCTCATTGCTATCAGCTTCTGGCGTAAAACCGACGGCTTTTTCCGCCATGCCTACACCGCCAACGTGGCCATGATGAGTGCAGGTTTTCTGCTCTTTGGCTATCAGCTCACCGGTTACTTTGTCGCCTGATTCTGGAGATTTTTTATGTACAACACCGATATACCCAACCGTGAAGAACTGCCCAGCACTGCCAAACTGGTTCGATCCACCATCATTGCCGCTATTGTGGCGCTGGTTCTGCTGGTAACCGTGGTCATGCCCGCCGAGTACGCCCTGGACCCAACCGGCGCAGGTCGCCTTTTAGGCCTGACTGAAATGGGTGAGATCAAGGAGCAGCTCGCCGAAGAGGCTGCTGCTGACGAGGCTGTTCAGATGGTTGCTGTTCAATCCTCAACTGAGCGACAGGCGCCGGAAGTCAATGCACCTGTCGTGGATGAAGCCGTTGAGAAGCCAGCCCCCTCACCGGAAGCAGAGGTTGCGCCTTCTGAGCCAGAATCTGCGCCTGCACCAGAAATTGCGGAACCGCAGTGGCAGGATGAAGTGCGCGTGATTCTCACACCGGGAGAAGGCACCGAATTCAAACTTACTATGGAGGAAGGTGCTACAGCCCGGTTCTCCTGGGTGTCAGAAGGTGGCCCGATCAACTTCGATACCCATGGTGATGGAGGTGGTCAGTCAATTTCCTACGAAAAAGGCCGGGGCGTGCCTGAAGACGAAGGCGAGCTGGAGGCAGCCTTTACCGGCAATCATGGCTGGTTTTTCAGAAATCGGAACGACAACGACATCACTCTGGTACTGCGTACCGGAGGAGACTACGGGCAGTTTAAAAAGATGTTGTGACGTTCACCAACGAATAAGCGCCGAGGGGTCTCCGGGCCTATGCTTTCATAGGTCCGGACCGTGCTTAAGTAACTTAATGTTCTACAGTTCGCTAAACCAAAAATCTGGAATTCTTCATTAATGCGATCAAATATTGGCTCATTGAAAAGGTAATAATCACACCTGAAAAACCGGAGCGAATCCACCTCCGGGGGTACGAAAATTGGTTGTCTGGCCTTGGTATATCCTCGCCGCAACCAGCATACTTTTGCCGGCGTAGGTATACAGCCGAATGTCGACTTTTCGGGTGACCACTGCATCGTCAATTCTCAGGGTTCGTTCTCCAGCGGGGACAAGGTCCTGGGCGATGTAGCCACCATTCAGGATGTTCTCGAAAACGCGCCGGGTTAGTTTGTCGCCCCGGTAGACGCCTTTGCTGCCATGGCCGGCAACCGGCTTGAAGAACAGATGACGTCGCGCACTCCACAACTCAGCCGCGTCGTTCCTCGAAACCTGCCTGGTTTTCGGCACGGCTCTCTCCAGGTAGCCTGCATCGGCCTCATTGAGCCCCCAGTCTCGAAGGGAGTGGGGTGCGGATAGCAGGGCCAGGTTTCGCTTGTCAGCCAGCACAGCGTGCACATGGGGATTAGGCGTTACCACCACGGCGCCATCCAGATAGGCATGCCTTAATGCCGCATGGGGCGCGGCGTCCAATGCGAAGTCCACCAGACGGTTGTAGACCATATCAATGGGCTTACCGCGGGCTGTCAGCGTACCGCCGGCATACTGAAGCTCCTGTGGATCGAGTATCAATGTATCAATTCCTTTGGCTCGGAGAATCTGTTGGGCCAACTGGAATTCGGGGAACATAAATTGTGTCTTTGGGGCATCGTCTACTATGGCCAGGCAACTGGGCCCGAAATTGTCGTGCTGGCTTTGCCACTCCTGTTTGAACATTGAGAACACCGCGTCCTCGAATCCGTCGAGCGGCTGCTGGGGTGTTGTGGGTTGTTGAGATGGGTCGCAGCAATTGCGCTGGGCTCTCGACAAGACAAGGTTCAGGAAGGCGCCACCGGCGTTGGTGTTGATTTCGATCAGCCGGGGGCCGTCGGGACCCATGTGAAAATCATAGCCCATGAACGCCCCGATGGGCCCTGGATTGAACTGTGCGATTTCCGGTGCCCAGGAAAGTACTCGTTCTCGGTACGAGGGAAGCTCTGAGGCCGCTTCAATCGACTGAACGATCCTCTCCATCTCCGCTATGTCGGCTCGGGGTACGAAAACCGGTGTGTTTGAAAAAAGGTGATCGAACTCCGGGAGCGTTGACAGTTCGCTTCCAGCATCTGAAAGCTGGTTGTGGAGGCTCTTGTTGAGGGCTATTCGGTCAAGAGTGATGCAGTAGCATTGGCGGTTGAGTTCGTTGGCCCGGCTGTTTGCTATTCGTCTGTTCTCATAAATAGGTTCCGGCATCTGGAGTCCGTCATTCGAGGTTTGCAATGGTTGAAACGGCTTACTTAATGCTCGAAGAATCTATCTTGCATTTGTGATTTGCGTCAAATAGATCCACATCTTGTGTCTGTTTTCAGGTCTGTTTTCAGGTCTGTTTCAGTTCCGCGTGTTGAACTACTGCTAGGTAAATTGGTGCTTGCCATCTATCTTCGACTCTCACAATGGGCGGCGATCTCTCCCGTCGATGGCAGCCTTT
>NZ_DIHV01000094.1:0-9441 GCF_002420325.1 Marinobacter sp. UBA5687 | reverse complement strand
CCGGAATCATTGAACCACTACACTCGATGGCGGAGTACCGAAAGCTGCGCCCGGCCGATGCCTGGCCGATTTGAAATGCTTGATAGTATCGGCGCAGCCACATGTCGCTCAGCAACTTCGTTTTTTGTGTTGCTTGAGGGATCTGCGTGACTGAACTGCTGCAAGGCACTGTTTTATCGAACACCGCCTTTCGGGCGATGGAGATTGTTCCACTGCCGAAAGCTCCCAACGAGCGATCGCGCATCGGCGAGGAACTCCAGCCTATCGGTACCTATGCCGGCATTATTCCCTATTTCGGGACAATGGAAGATGTTGAAGTGCTCCAGGAGCACGAACAGTCAGATCCCGAGTTCGGGTCCAAAGATTGGTGCTGGGACTACCAAAGGATTCGATTTTTGAATGACAAATTGGGACTCAAGGTTTTAGTCCTTGCATTGCCGGTCATATGGGTTTTTTTCCTATGGTTCAGCGGTATAGCGTTAGTCGGTTGGGGAATTATTGAGGCAAATAACAACTTAGATATTGCATCCGAGATTCTGGTCTTTATTGGTGGGCTTCTTTCGCTAATGTGGATTGCGTTTGCGATTTGGGTAACTCCGGTTACCACTAACTGGCTCATGAGCACCGGGATGGGATTTGTGCTCAAGCCCTTTGAAAAAGCGATCAACAAGAAACTGGACGACATCCTCGAGGACGGTTGTAGTGAGTTTAACCGAGCCACCGGGCTGGTTCGCCTGGCTCTCGGGCAAGGCCGGTTTTTCGAAGCCCCGTTCGTGGAATTCGATGCTTATGTGGATCGAGTGATCCAGCAAAGCGGTGTGTTCTATCGGCTCATTTTTGTGCATCGCTATACACAAAAGTCATTCCATAAAACGGCTTTCAGTACCATCGAATCCAGCAAATCAGAGGTCCTGGCACTTTGGGATGTACTTCAGACCTACATGGATGTGACGCAGCCCCTGCCAGATGTACCACGGCTGGAACCATTCCGACACCTGGATCCGGTCACCGCTGAACACGACCTGCGCAGCGGTCGCAACCCTCGCTTCTGGCGCGATCTGGATTTGGAAGCCTGGAAGGAAGGGGAGGGCAAGGACTGGCTGAAGCGGCAGGAGGAATATCCCTGGAATAAGCGCAAGTGCCGGCTCACGCCGCAACTCGGTAAGATCTCGATGGCGGAATACCGAGAACTACGTCCGGCCGATGCATGGCCGATTTGATAACACGCTCGATTCTGTAATGGCTGGACCGAAAACCGGCGCCATTACAGAATCGAAGTCACTTTACCAGCTCCCCACATTCTCCATACTCGCCCAAGGCTCCCGTGCTGGGAGCGCATCGCCTTTCTGCAGCAACTCAATGGAAATCCCGTCCGGCGTCTTGATGAACGCCATATGGCCATCCCGGGGTGGGCGATTGATGGTGACGCCACTGGCCTGAAGTTTCTCGCACAGGGCGTAGATATCGTCCACCCGGTAGGCCAGATGGCCGAAGTTGCGGCCGCCGGTGTATTCCTCTGGGTCCCAGTTGTAGGTCAGTTCGATCATGGGCGCCTTGTCTTCCCGGGCCCGCGCTTCGTCTTCCGGGGCGGCGAGGAACACCAGGGTGAAGCGGCCTTTTCCGTTGCTCTTACGGCTGATTTCTACCATACCCAGCAAATCGCAGAAGAAGTGCAGCGTGTCGTCCAGGTTGCTCACCCGGATCATGGTGTGCAGGTATTGCATAAGGTTCTCCTTGGCTGGCTAGGTTCTGAATTGTGTACCCCACAGTTTACGGTATTCTTCGGCTATGACTAAAAACGAGATTACCGAGACGTTGCTGGCGCTCGAGGTGCCGGCGGTCCGGCACCTGGCTTGGCTGTGTCTGTCGCCTCAGTTGTTAAAACATGAGCTCAGTTTCGATCCTGCCGCCCATCTGCCCCCCGAATTCCTGGAGACGTTGAAACGGTGGGAGCGGAATCCTGAAGCCTTGCCTGTTCGGTTGGCGGAAACTCCGGAGCGTCGGCTTGGCCACTATTTCGAGCGCTTGTACGAGGTATTACTGCGGGATCTGTTGGGTTGGGACATTGTACTGCAGAATCAGCAGGTTCAGGCCGAGGGGCGAACGCTGGGTGAGCTGGATTTTCTGATTCGCAACCGGTGCTCCGGCCAAATGGAGCACCACGAAATTGCCATCAAGTTCTATCTCGGCTTCGTAACAGAGGCGAATCAGGTCCGATGGCACGGACCCAATGCCCGGGATCGGCTGGATCTGAAGACTGAGCGCCTGCTGAATCACCAAAGCCGCTTGTGCCAGCGACCAGAAGCCCAGGGCTTGCTGGCCAGTGTTGGCGTCTGCGAAACAGTTACACCACGAATTTTCATGCCAGGCTATCTGTTCTATCCGGTTGCTCAAACGCTGCCTGAAGCGCCGGCACAGGTGCCGAGGGAGCATCTGAAAGGTCACTGGATGAGGCTTGATCAGGCCCGGCAGGAGAATATCTCTGGCTGGGTGCCCCTGTTCAAGCCGGACTGGATCGGTCCCTGGGCTCAATCGGCTGCGCCGGATACAGCATTGGCGAGGGCGGCGCTTGATCGGGTGGAGAGCGCCGGGATACCCCAGTTGTTTGCCGTTTTGAACAGGCGGCCGGAATCCGATCGCTGGGTAGAGGCCAGTCGGGTGTTCGTTATGCCGCCTCAGTGGCCGGGTGCGGGCGCCTAAGACCATTGTAGGGGCTGTTCGGTTCACAGAAACGGGCGTTGGTCGTTGTCACATTCGTGACACGGTTCTAGAATTCCGGGCTGTTCAGGTGGCATCAGGACGATGCCCGTAAGCCAAGGAAGGAGATGCCCCGATGGAAGATTGGCAAGGATGTCTGTCTCCGGAGTGTCAGACCGCGCTGTTGATGGCCCGAGAAAACGTTGGGCGCCGGGGCGGTTCTGTGATTACTGCCGAAGATTTTCTGCTGGCATTGCTCGATGCCATCCCCGCGATTCCCCCGTTTTTGCAACGCCAGAGTATCGATCTGGACGAACTCGTTCGCACCATTCAGGGTGAGCAGCCCATCGTGACCGAGGTGGTCGGAGACGGTGATCTGTCCTCCCAGTTGATCTATTGGATTGCCTCTGCCCGCGAGTCGGCAGAGGTCCCCTGGCTCGATTGGCCGGTGCTTCTGAAAGCCCTGACGTCCCAGTGTGAACGGCTTCAGGATAAAGCCTACGTAGCTGTTCTCGAGCTTGTGACGTACTGGCCCTCGGCACATGACGTGCCTGTGCCCACCTCCGATGCCCGTTTCGTTGCGCCGGTATCGATTGCGGAACCAGAATGGCTCGCGCTGGCGGAAGATGTTGCGGTTGCCCTGGCGGCCAATCCTGAAGCACTGATTTGGGTTCGTGGGCCGAGGGGTGCCGGCAAGTCGGCCTGGCTGCACTCGCTCCTGAGCACTCCCGGCCTGGCCTGGGTTCAGGTTGATCCTCGCCGGGAGTCCGAAGTGCTGGCCTGCGATCAACCGGTTTTGCCGTCAGGTGATTCGTCCTCTGAGCATTGGCCTGCGCTGGTATTGGACAATGTCAGCCCCGCCGATTTGCTGACGTTGATAGCCGAGCCGCTGGGCCTGATCCGGGATCTGGTTTCCGGCTGGTCTGGGCCAATCCTGCTGATTGGTCGTGATTCGATGACGGATTCCAGCGGTGTCGTTCGGTTGGGTCAGTTGCTGGGTCGTGAACCCGAGGTTCTGGAGTTGCCTCCAGTGAGCGTCCGTCAGCGGAGGGCGGTACTCACCGCACATCAACCGGCAATCGAAAAGCGTTGGAATATCCAGGTTTCCCAGGCGGCTCTCGAATATGCGGCTTCCCGACAAAGCAGCTGTGTCAGCACTCCTGGTGGTATGCTGCAGTGGGTACGGCGAGCCGCCGCCCGGCTGGATTTGTTTGCCAGTCGTGGCTCGGTGTCGGCAGCGGCACTGGAAGGCGAAAAAGAGGTGTGGCACCGGCAGTCTCTGGTTGCACTGGCGCGGGGAGAAGATTGCCATCTCGCGGAGCAGAAAGCCGAGGTCCTGATGATTGAACAGGCGGCGGCGGATGTTCTCTGGCACGAGCGCAAGCGGGCCGGCACGCTGCGACGATTGCTGGTGGACGATCTGCGCGAGGAACTGGAGCGATGGGTTGCAGCGAGGCCCGGGCCGGTTCACTATGTGCGACATTGCGAACAACTGCAGGGAGAATCCTTGGGTGCAGGATCTGGAAATCTACATTCGTGACCTTGAACCGGCCGCGGTCTCCAACTGGCTGGAAGGCCAGCTGGACGAATTACAGCTGGACGACACCGACGTCAGTTCCGTGGTGAAGGGCATGGCCAGGTATAGCGGCGCGCGGGTGCGCATCACGCTGTATCCGGGCGCTTTCGGCAAGCGTTTCACTTCACTGGTGATGGAAGGCGATGAGCTGCCCTGGAACAGCGACCTGGATTGCGCTCGTAGTGCCTGGCGGGCAATGGATAGTGAAATCCGCTGCAGCCCGGGAGACTGGAAAGAAGGGGACCCGGTGGAGGACGATAAGTGGTGGCGGCTGGATCATCGCGGCGAGCAGTTGGTGGTCTGGAACTGACAGCCACAAGGTTTTCGGCTTGAAACAAAAAAGCAGCCCCGAGAGGCTGCTTTTTTATTGGCGCGTGCGGGAGCTGTCTCAGTCGCTCAGGATAGACACGTTGTCTGCCTGCAGGCCTTTGTCTGCCTCAACCACGTTAAAGCGCACCAGTTGGCCCTGGCGAAGCACGCGGCGACCACGGCCACGGATGGCGCGGAAGTGCACAAAGATCTCGTCGCCACTGTCACGAACGATAAAGCCGAAGCCTTTCTTGACGTTGAACCACTTGACGGTGCCTTCCTCGTTACCTTCAGGAGTGCTGTCGTCAAAATCGTCTTCTTCGTCGTCATACTGATTGCTGGGCTGGGCACTGCGAGGTGCTGCTTTGCGCGCGGCTGAGCTCCTGGCGGCAGGCTGCTTGCCGGCGAGTGCGATCGCAACAAAGGCGGCAACGGCAAAGACAACAAACGCGAACAGATAGGCCGCTATGCCACCCTGGCTGCCCAGAGCTTCCAGGCCCTGGCCCAACGCCAGGATTTTCAGGGGTTCCGGAGTGGTGGTAAGCAGAAGGCCGAGTACAAACGGTGCCGGAATCGCGATCAGAATGGCAACAAGGATCGCTTTGGCTGGATTACGCATTGGTTGGTTATTCTCCATGGTTTAACACTGACGATAAAAAGCCGGACATCGGGTAACATGGCATGTCTGGCCGGTGAACGCCGCCAACCCCGGGAAAACTGATTATCCCGGGCGCAGGCGGTAAAAGGCGGCATGATAGCAGATTACAGAAAGGGCTGACCAAACCTCATGAGCAAAAACTCCCTGGAAGAACGACTGGCAGAACTGGAAATGCGACTTGCGTTCCAGGATGAGCTGATCAACACGTTGAGTGATCAGGTCGCCAAGCAGGAGATGGACATTCGGGAACTGTGGGACGCCAAGAAAATGCTGCACAAGCAACTCAAGGATATCTCGCCGTCCAATATCCGGCGGGAAGAAGAGGAAACACCCCCGCCGCATTATTGATCAGAGGCTCATTGTGAACCTCTGGTTCGATTCCTTAGGCCAGCAGCTCGACCAGGATCTGTTCGTAGATCTCGGACAGCGTGTCCAGATCCTCAGCCTTCACACACTCGTCCACTTTGTGAATGGTGGCGTTGATCGGGCCGAGTTCGACCACCTGGGCACCGGTGGGCGCAATGAAGCGACCGTCTGAGGTGCCGCCGGACGTAGACAGTTCTGTCTCACGGCCAGTCACGGTTCGAATGGCATTCTGCGCGGCCGATACCAGCGCGCCTTTGTCGGTCAGGAATGGCCGGCCACTGAGGTGCCATTGCAAGTCGTACTTCAGGTTGTGCCGGTCCAGGATAGCGACCACTCTTTCTTCCAGACTTTCCGCGGTGTTCTCGGTGCAGTAACGGAAGTTGAAGTGCACCAGGCACTCCCCGGGCACAATATTGCTGCCGACGCCGGCCTCGACCCGAGTTATCTGGAAGGTGGTAGGCGGGAAGAAGTCGTTGCCGTTGTCCCAGAATTCCTTGGCCAACGCGTCCAGTGCCGGTGCAACGTTGTGGACGGCATTCTCCGCCAGATGCGGGTAGGCCACGTGGCCCTGAACGCCGTGAACGGTGAGGTATCCGTGCAGGGACCCGCGCCGGCCGTTCTTGATCACATCCCCCACCTGATGGGTGCTGGACGGCTCGCCAATCAGGCACCAGTCCATTTTCTCATTGCGGGCTTCGAGGGTTTCCACCACTTTTACGGTGCCATCCTGGGCCGGGCCTTCCTCATCGCTGGTGATCAGCAGGGCAATCGAGCCCCGATGATTCGGGTGGTTGGCCACAAATCGTTCACAGGCGGTGATGAAGGCCGCCAGGCTTCCCTTCATGTCCGCAGCGCCCCGACCGTGCAGATAGCCGTCCTTGATGATCGGGTCAAACGGCGGGTGCGCCCAGTTTTTCTCGGGGCCGGTGGGTACCACGTCGGTGTGGCCGGCAAATGCCAGAACCGGCCCATTGTTGCCCTTTCTTGCCCACAGGTTGTCGGTTTCGCCAAAGCGCAGGTTTTCCCCACTGAAACCGAGCGGCGCCAGGCGTGACATCATGAGTTCCTGGCAGCCCGCGTCGTCCGGCGTTACGGATTGGCGGCGGATAAGGTCCTTGGCAAGTTCCAGGGTGGGGGAGAGCGACATAGGGAAACCTGTTCGATAAGAAAAGAGTAGAGGGAATAACACCACAGAACCCCTGGTGTCGGTGGGTTCTGTGGCGGGCTGCAGCCTTAGTTGTTGGCGTGCAGTTCTTCGTTCAGTTCAATGGCGGTCTTGTTGGTTTTGCACTCAACCGCACCGGTCTGGCTGTTGCGACGGAACAGCAGATCGTTTTTGCTGGCCAGATCGCGGGCTTTCACCACTTCCACCAGTTTGTTGTGGTCATCCAGCAGGGCCACCTTGGTGCCTGAGGTGATGTACAGGCCAGCTTCAACGGTGCAGCGATCGCCCAGCGGGATGCCGATGCCGGCATTAGCGCCCAGCAGGCAGTTCTCGCCCACGGAAATAATGATGTTGCCGCCGCCGGAAAGCGTGCCCATGGTGGAACAGCCGCCGCCCAGGTCGGACCCTTTACCGATCATCACGCCCGCGGAGATGCGCCCTTCGATCATGCTGGTGCCTTCGGTACCGGCGTTGAAGTTGATAAAGCCTTCATGCATGACGGTGGTACCTTCGCCTACGTAGGCACCCAGACGTACTCGGGCGGTGTCGGCAATACGTACACCCTTGGGCACCACGTAATCGGTCATCTGCGGGAATTTGTCGACCGACTTCACTTCCAGAATGCGGCCTTCCAGGCGTGCCTGCAGTTGCCGCTCCGGCAGCTCATTCAGGTCAATGGCGCCTTCGTTAGTCCAGGCCAGGTTGGGCAGCAGACCAAAAATGCCGTCCAGCTTCAGGCTGTGGGGCTTGGCCAGGCGGTGTGAGATCAGGTGCAGTTTCAGGTACACCTCCGGCGTGCTGGAAGCGGTATCGTCCGTTGCTAGTACGGTGACTACTACGGGGCGCTTGCTCTCAGCCGCTTTCTCGGCCAGTTTGGCCTGGTCTGTCCGGCCCAGTTGGCGAAGGGCGTTGGCAAACTGTGCCAGTTGTTCTGCTTTCACGCTGATGGCCTGGTTGCCACCTTTATAGTCCAGCGCAGACTCAACCACGTCGATCAGGTCTCTGTCGGGTGTCATGATCGGCTGCTGGTAGTACACCTCCAGCCATTCGCCCTGGTTGTTCTGGGTGCCGATTCCGATACCGAATGCAAAACTCATCTGGTGGTTGCTCCTGTTGTCATTAAATAGTCAGAAAAATTCAGCCCAGCCACGCAGACCAGTCGTCTGCGTTGAACCCCACATTTACGCCGTCTCCGCGCTCGACGACAGGGCGCTTGATGATGGAGGGGTTGTCCAGCATGATCTGGTGGGCACTTTGGGCGCTAATGGTATCACGAACCTCGTCGGGAAGTTTTCGCCAGGTGGTCCCGCGTTTGTTCAGGAGCGTTTCCCAGCCAACGGCCTGCTCCCACTGGCTGAGCTTCTCGCTGCTCAGGCCGTCTTTCTTGAAATCATGGAACTCATAGTCCAAGCCGTGCTCATCCAGCCACTTCCGGGCCTTTTTGACGGTGTCGCAGTTGCGGATGCCATATAACTTCATTGTTTAAAACCTTTTACGAACTCAACGATACGTTTCGCGGCCTCAACGCATTCCTCCAGGGGAGCCACCAGCGCCATGCGCACGCGGTTTTCACCCGGGTTGTGGCCGTTTACCGTGCGCGACAGATATCGGCCCGGCAATACGTGTACGTTCTGTCGGGCAGACAGTTCCCGGGCGAAAGTTTCGTCGTCCATGGGCGTCTCCGGCCAGAGGTAGAAGCCGGCATCCGGGAAGTCGACGTTCATCACTTCGCGCAGAATGGGCACGACTGCCTCGAACTTGGCCCGGTAGGCGGCGCGGTTTTCGCGCACATGGTCTTCATCGCTCCAGGCGGCGATACTGGCCAGTTGATTATGTATAGGCATGGCACAGCCGTGGTAGGTGCGGTATTTCAGATAGCCAGCCAGCACCTCTGCGTCGCCGGCCACAAAGCCGGACCGCAGGCCCGGCAGGTTGCTGCGTTTGGACAGGCTGTGGAACACCACACAGCGCTCGAAATTGTGGCGGCCGATGGCGGCGCAGGTTTGCAGCAAGCCTTCCGGCGGGTTGGCTTCGTCCGGGTAGAGCTCTGAATAGCACTCGTCCGAGGCAATCAGGAAATCGTGCCGGTCGGCCAGTTCAATCACTTTTACCAGGGTTTCCCTCGGAATCACCGCTCCACTCGGATTGCCGGGTGAGCACAGGAACAGGATCTGGCAGTTCTCCCAGTCCGACTCGGGCACGGCGTCGAAGTCCGGGATGAAGCCATTGCTGCCATCGCAGGGCAGATAAACCGGTGTGGCGCCGGCCAGGAAGGCTGCGCCTTCGTAGATCTGATAGAAAGGATTGGGGCTGACCACGGTGGCGGGTTTGCCAGCATCCACAACCGCCTGAACCAGGGCGAAGATGGCTTCGCGGGTTCCGTTTACGGGCACCACGTGGCGGTTCGGATCCAATGACGCCGGTGCAAGATCAAACCGGCGGGTTGCCCATCCGGCAATCGCGCTACGAAGTTCGTCGGTGCCTTTGGTGGTGGGGTAATTCGCCAGTTTGTCCAGGTTATCGGCAATAACGTCCTTTACGAAGGCTGGCGACGGGTGCTTGGGTTCACCAATTCCCAGGGAGATAGGCTCCAGATGTTCTGGTACCGAAATGCCGGCCTTCAGTTTGGCCAGTTTCTCGAAGGGGTAGGGGTGAAGTCTTTCCAGATTG
>NZ_DIHV01000019.1:0-40537 GCF_002420325.1 Marinobacter sp. UBA5687 | reverse complement strand
GCGGGGCAAGCATAAGCCTGAGTATACCCCTCACGTGGACACTGGTGACTACATCATTGTTATCAATGCCAGCCAGGTGAAGGTTACCGGCAAAAAGGCATCGGCTAAAATGTATTACAGCCATACCGGCTTTCCGGGTGGAATCAAATCCATCAATTTCGAGAAGCTGGTTGACAAGGCTCCCGAGCAAGTCATTCAGAAGGCCGTAAAAGGCATGCTTCCGAAGGGCCCGCTTGGCCGCGCCATGTTCAAGAAGCTGAAAGTGTACGCAGGCGCTGAGCATGCTCATGCCGCCCAGCAGCCCAAAGAACTCGACATCTAACGGAAGGCGAATATGTCTGTAGCACAAAATTACGGTACTGGTCGCCGCAAATCATCCACGGCTCGCGTCTTTATCAAGCCGGGTAGCGGTAACATCTCCATCAACGGTCGCACTATCGAAGATTTCTTCGGTCGTGAAACCCTGCGCATGATTGTTCGTCAGCCGCTGGTGGTTGCCGAATCCGAAGATCGTTTCGATATCGCCATTACCGTAAAGGGTGGCGGCATCAGTGGCCAGGCTGGCGCCATTCGCCACGGCCTGACTCGCGCTCTGATGGACTACGACGAAACTCTGCGTCCGGCACTGCGCAAAGCGGGTTACGTAACCCGTGATGCCCGTAAGGTTGAGCGTAAGAAAGTGGGTCTGCGCAAAGCGCGTAAGCGTCCGCAGTACTCCAAGCGTTAATCGACGTTCAGTCGATTTGGAAAAACCCGGTCTTGTGGCCGGGTTTTTTTATATCTGTACTCCGGAAATATTTTTGATCTGGCGCAGGGATAGGCTCGCCTGCCGACCTTTCCGGCTTGTAAGCGGGGGGTAATTTCATTACCATTTCAGCGCTTATATTTTTGGGTTGTGAAGTCCTTTTCGAAGCGCAGTGCCGGTTTTTCCGCGTCTGTGCCTCGCCTGATGGGAGAAAACCATAATGAGTAATGGCGACGTGAGCCAAGGCCGGCGCCGGTTTCTGATCGGTGCTACGTCCGTGGTAGGTGGTGTCGGCGTCGTCGGTGCAGCCGTTCCTTTCGTAGCGTCCTGGAACCCCAGTGCGAAAGCGGAAGCGGCCGGTGCACCGGTAACCGTCAATATCAGCAAAATCGAACCGGGTCAGCAAATCACCGTTGAGTGGCGAGGTAAGCCTGTTTGGATTATCCGCAGAACGGAAGAAATGCTGGCGAATATCGAGAAGCTCAATGACGCAGTGAAGGACCCGATGTCGGAGGCGCCTCAGCAGCCTTCGTATATCCAGGGGCCCTTGCGCGCGATCAAGCCAGAGTTCGGTGTCTATGTGGGGCTCTGTACCCATCTGGGCTGCGTGCCCTCCTACCGGCCAGAGGTTGCGCCGGCTGATCTGGGTGAAAACTGGCTTGGTGGGTTGTTCTGCCCGTGTCACGGTTCCCGCTATGACATGGCCGGTCGGGTTTATGAGGCTCAACCCGCGCCGCTGAACCTTGAGGTTCCGCCGTACCGGTTTGACGATGATGTGACCATGACCATTGGTCTTGATCCGGAGGCCGCGTGATGCAAAAGCTGATTAACTGGGTAGACGAGCGTCTGCCAATCGTTGAGGCCTGGAACAAGCACCTGGCCAAGTATTACGCGCCGAAGAACTTTAACGTCTGGTATTTCTTCGGTTCACTGGCAATGCTGGTGCTGGTCAACCAGCTAGTGACCGGTATCTGGCTGACTATGAGCTACAACCCGTCTGCCGAGGGGGCGTTTGCCTCGGTGGAATACATCATGCGTGATGTGGAGTGGGGTTGGCTGCTGCGATACCTGCACTCGACCGGCGCATCTGCGTTCTTCGTTGTGGTGTATCTGCACATGTTCCGTGGTCTCATGTACGGTTCCTACCAGAAGCCGCGGGAATTGATCTGGATTTTCGGTATGCTGATCTACCTGGTGCTGATGGCAGAAGCCTTCATGGGCTACCTGCTGCCCTGGGGCCAGATGTCATACTGGGGTGCCCAGGTAATCGTTAACCTGTTTGGTGCGATTCCGGTCATCGGTGAAGATCTGTCTCTGTGGATTCGCGGTGACTATCTGATCTCCGGTATCACGCTGAACCGTTTCTTTGCCCTGCACGTGGTTGCTCTGCCAATCGTTCTGCTGGGTCTGGTTGTTCTTCACATCCTGGCGCTGCACGAAGTGGGTTCTAACAACCCCGACGGCATCGACATCAAGAAGAACAAGGATGAAAACGGTATTCCGAAAGACGGTATTCCGTTCCACCCGTATTACACCGTTCACGATCTGCTGGGCGTGGGTGTGTTTTTCTTCATCTTCTTCATCGTTGTCTTCTTCTTCCCGGAGATGGGCGGTCTGTTCCTGGAAAAGCCGAACTTTGAACCGGCCAACGCCCTGAAGACACCAGCGCACATTGCGCCTGTCTGGTACTTCACGCCGTTTTACGCGATGTTGCGGGCGGTGACGGTAGACTTTATGGGGCTGCCGGCGAAGTTCTGGGGTGTTGTGGTCATGGGTGGTGCGATTGCGATTCTGTTCGTGTTGCCGTGGCTTGACAGAAGTCCTGTCCGCTCAATCCGCTACAAGGGCTGGTTGAGCAAGATTGCCCTGGCAATCTTTGCGGTGAGCTTCGTAATCCTTGGCTACCTTGGACTGGTTCCCGCAACAGAAGGTCGCACGACTGTCGCTCAGATTCTGACAGTGTTGTACTTCCTCTACTTCATTCTGATGCCGTTCTACACGCGCATGGAGAACACCAAGCCAGTTCCAGAGAGGGTGACAGGATAATGAAAAAGCTGATTGTTGGTCTTTTCATCGCACTCCTGCCAGCGCTTGGCCTGGCGGCTGGTGCCGCGGTTCCTCTTGATCATATGGAGCCGGATCATACGGACAAGGCGTCGCTGCAGCGCGGTGCTGCCTTGTTTACCAACTACTGCATGGGGTGTCACTCCATGGAGTATGCTCGCTACAAGCGTGTTTCGGATGATCTGGAGATCCCTGTCGAGCTTTACGAGGAAAACCTGATCTTTACTGGTGCCAAGATCGGTGAGCTCATGAAGAACTCCATGAACAAGGATATGGCGGCCGGCTGGTTCGGTGCGCCGCCACCCGATCTTACGCTGGAAACCCGTCTGCGTGGTGAGTCCTGGGTATATTCATACCTGCGGGGCTTCTACAAGGACGATTCCCGGCCACTGGGCGTAAACAACGTGGTGTTCGATAACGTTGGTATGCCTCACATTCTGGTCGAGATGCAGGGTCTGTGCGCCGTGAAGCCGAACATTGGTGTCGGGGCGTCTGTTGAGCCGTTGAGTGGTAACGTCAATAACGCAGACGCTTGCCCGGATTACGCAACGGAAGGCTCGATGTCCGGTGCGGAGTTTGATCGGGCCATGTGGGATCTGACCAACTTCATGTCCTACATGGGCGACCCGGTCAAGGTGGAGCGCGAGCGTCTCGGTATCTTCGTGCTGATCTTTGTGGCGATCTTCTTTGTCTTCGCGTACCTGCTCAACCGCGAGTACTGGAAAGACGTACACTAAGATTTAGGGTATAATCCCGTGTCCTTGATTCCAGCGAGTCTTTAAGGCTCGCTGGATTTTTGCGTTTTGCATTGTTTCGATTTTTAGAATCGTGAGGTAGCTATATGGGCGTTGTGACCAAGCGGTCATCAATGACTTTTTTCTCGGATCCCGCAAGCCACTACAGTCACCGGGTGCGTATTGTCCTGGCTGAGAAAGGTGTCACTGTTGATATCGTGGATGTGGATCCGGACAACCCGCCGGCGGAACTGGCGGATATGAATCCGTACAACGCCCTGCCAACCCTGGTAGATCGGGACCTGGTTCTGTACGAGCCCAACATCATGATGGAGTATCTGGATGAGCGTTTTCCTCATCCGCCGCTGCTGCCGGTTTACCCCGTTGCCCGGGCTAACAGCCGCCTGATGATTCACCGCATCCAGAAAGACTGGTGCGGACTGGTTGATCAGATCCTGGCGCAGCCGGGGGCCAAGGCCAGCGATGCCGCTCGCAAGGAACTCAAGGAAAGCCTTCTGGCCACGGCACCTTTGTTTGCCGAAATGCCGTTCTTCCTGTCGGAAGAGTTCACCATCGTGGACTGTTGTATTGCGCCGATCCTGTGGCGTTTGCCGGCTCTGGGTATTGAGCTGAATGAAAAGCAGGCCAAGCCTTTGCAGAAGTACATGGAGAGCATCTTTGCCAGAGAAGGCTTCAAGGCAAGCCTTTCAGATCTGGAAGAAGATATTCGCAGCTGATTGTCAGCGCCCGTATTTCAGGGCAGGAGTTAAGCAGTGTCTGACATGACTATCGCCATGACATCCAGTCGTCCCTATCTGGTCCGTGCGTTGAACGAATGGATCCTCGATAACGACTGTACCCCGTATATCGTGGTGGATGCCGGCATTCAGGGTGTTCAGGTGCCTACCGAGCACGTTGCCAACGGCCAGATTGTGCTCAATATCAGCCCCGGCGCCGTGCGCGGGCTGGTGATTGGCAATGGTGCGCTGGAATTCAGTGCTCGTTTCGGTGGTGTGCCGATGCAGGTTTTCATACCGTTGCAAGCGGTTATGGCCATCTATGCCAAGGAGAACGGCGAGGGCATGGTGTTTGGCAGTGAGCCAGGCTCTCCCGATCCGGAGGGTGGAGGTGAGCCCAAGTCGTCACGGCGAGCGGAAGACCGCCCGAATGGCAGGCCAACCCTGAAAGTGGTCAAGTAATAAAAAAGCCGGCGATGCCGGCTTTTTTATTAGCCTCCGAAAAGCTTGTGGTCAATCAGGTCGCAGAAGGCGTTGATGATGACCAGCAGCAAGGGCGTGGCCTCGCTTGGCGGCAAATCGTTAAGTGCGATTTCATGGTCTTCAGGGTGCATCAGGGAGGTGATGTCGGATTTTTCCCTGGCGCTCAGCACCACAATCCTCATTTCCCGGTCGTGGGCCGCCTGGATGGCCTGGATCAGGTTTGCCTTGTGGCCATCATCCACGATCACAAACAGAAGGTCGCCGGGTTTGCCTATGGCTCTGACCTGACGAGAGAAGGTGTCGTTGAATCGATTGTCACGGCAGATAGCGGAATAGGTGGTGGCGTCTGCCCCAAGGTTGATTGCCGGTAGGGCCGGGCGGTCCTGGTCAAAGCGGGACAACAATGCCGTGCAGAAATACTGGGCCAGTACATTGGCGTTGCCATTGGCGCAGGTAATGATCTTGCCATCCTGGAGCAGGGCGTCAACAAATGCCTGCGCTACCTGCTCAATGGCGGGACCAGCGGTGCTTGCCGCCTGCGCTGTGTGCTCCATATGGCTGGCGAACCACTGGTTGATTCTCTGTTCGGTGTCGGTCATGGTTTCTGGTCAGTCTGCCTGAATTGCGTTTTTGATCCATTGTATACGGTACTTGCTGGACTGGCCTGGTGTGATGCCGATAACATCGATCCGGCTGACCCGGTCCCAGAGTCCGTGGCGGTGCAGGTAGAATGAGGCTGCACGCACCAAGCGTTGCTGCTTCACCGCGGACACCGAGCTTATCGGGTCCACCAGCGCACCATCAGCGCGGAAGCGAACTTCAAAGAACACCAGTGCTTCGGCATCCATTCCAATAAGGTCGATCTCGCCGCCACGATTGTGCACGTTCCGCTCAATAATCCGGATGCCTCTGCTTTCCAGATACCGCGCGGCGACACCTTCGTAATGCTGTCCGAGTTTTCTGGAGCCTTCCCTGGCCATCGGTTATCAGTTGTTTGCAGTCGGGGCGGGTTCACCTTCCCGGGGTACGGTCGGAGAAAGCAGTTTGGGTGTTCCCCCCTGGAATTGTGCCCAGCGTTGTTCGCGATGAATGCTGCCGTCAGGATCCATGGTCAGAATGCCGGTTTGTCCTTCAATGGCGGCATCTTCAACCTGGCGTAGAAGTGGCAAGCGCTTGCTCAGTTGCCAGGCGTCGGCGCCCATGGCGAAAAGGCGCCCCAGTTGCCCGGTGGTGCCACTCAGATACTGGCGTGATTCTTCCCGCAGGGGATTCGTCTCGGCCAATACCCAGGGGATGTCCGTAAAGAAAACCCGGTCAATATCTCGGTCCCGGCCCGGATTCGGCGTACCCTCGTACACGATGGAAGGTGAGTATACCGGCAGATCGCCGCCATAATAGAAGGCGAACAGTGGCTTGAACTGGCGGGCAACCGTGGGTGCGGCAACCAGCACGATGCCCTCGGCATCCTGGCGGCGGCGGGGTTCAAATTCCACATTCAGGCCAATTGTTCGCTCCACCTGAATGGCGCGCTGGCGGGAGGCGGTAATGCCCAGCAGGTCAGCTGTCACTGAGCGCAGGTTGTCTTCCGGGAAAAAGCGCTCGACGTCGAGCGCTCGCAACCCGAGCTGGTCCATCCTTGTTTGCAGGGCGGTTTCAACCCGGTCTCCCCATTCACCGTGGGGAATCAGTACGAGAACCTGCTCGATGTTCTCGGCATCGAGCCTGTCGGCGATCTGTCGTGCCTCATCTTCGGCAGATAGCCCGAACTGATAAAGGCCGTCCGGAATGCGGGCATCCGGGCCAAGGTAGTTCAGGCCCAGTGCCGGAACCGGCAGCGTGTTCATGTTAGCGAGCTGGGACAGTGCTTCCTTGTCCAGCGGGCCAACAATCAAATCAATGTCGTTATTGGAGAGTTCCTCGTAGAGCTCGGAAAAAGAGCCGGTGGAGGTGTCGATGACCCGAATATCGGTTTTGCTGCGGTCAGTGGTTTCATCCTGATAATAGGCGGCCAGGAAACCGTCGCGAATCGCTTTGCCGGCGCTGGCGAGGGCACCTTGAAGTGGAACCGCCAATGCCAGTTTCTCCGGCCGGCTTGCTGCCAGTTCAGCCAGCAGGGCGAGATCCATGGGGAGTACCTGTGCTGCGGGGTGTCCCGGCCAGTTATTCTGCCATTGCCGGATCAGACGCCCCTGATCATCCAGGCTGGCCCCTTTGGTGCGTAGGCGCAGAGCGAGCTCAAGCCAGCCTTGAACCTCGAATCCGAGGGCGTTGTCGGAGGCGGATTGCAGGGTTGAGCGATTGATGGGCTTGAGCAATTGCCAAATGCGATTGTGCACCTCCTGCGGGGAAGTGCTGGAGTCGGTCTGGCTGAGCAGGATCAACGTCAGTGCCCCGTCCAAAGGTTGTCCGGCCAGCTCATAGGTCCGGGCCTGGAGCATGGCAGCCCGGGACATTAACTCCGCGGGGTAGGCAAGAAAGCTTTCAGGGGTGCTATCTGTGGCGAGTTGCTCAGCCCATTGGCTGTCCTGTAACTCGCTGGCACTGGCCATGGACAGGAGCGAGCGTTGTCTTGCGATGTCCTCCGGAGCATTTTCCAGAACGGGGGCCTGGAGAATGACTCGGGCATCTTCGTGGCGGCCTTGATCCTGGAATCGGCTGGCCACCCTCAATAGATAGCGTTGGCCAACCACCGGATCACGTTCATCGCTGGCCAGTGACAGTGCCTGTTCCGGGCTTTGTGCCATATGTTCGTCGAGATTGACGGTGGCGCAGCCGCCCAGATAGAACAGAACGAGGGTGATCAGGGCCAGAATTGGGCTGTGACGGAAGCGATTTGTCATGGCGGGCTCGGTACTCTCTGAATCGTTGGGCTTGTGGTGCCGCGTTTTAGCTGGCAAGTTTACCAGCTCCCGGCGCATTTCACATGACGGGACAGTCATGGGCCGGAAATAGCGGCGCCGCGGTTCACTTCAGTGGAGTTTATTATGTCCAGTTCTGTAGCAAGCGTTGTCGGTGGTCGGCTTTCAATTGTTGCCACGCCCATCGGTAATCTGGCCGATCTTTCTGATCGTGTCCGGCAGGTGCTCGCTGCGGCGGATCTGGTCGCCGCTGAGGACACCCGTCACAGCTCACGCCTGTTACAGCACCTGGGCCTGAGCAAGCCTTTGCTGGCGCTACACGATCATAATGAGAGGGATCGCGTCGGCAGAATCCTCTCTGCCCTTGCTGAAGGGCAGCAAGTGGCACTGATTTCCGATGCCGGTACCCCATTGATCTCCGATCCCGGGTACATCCTGGTACGTGAAGCCAGAAAGGCGGGCTTTCCGGTTTCCCCTATCCCCGGTCCATGTGCACTGGTTGCGGCATTGTCGGCGGCAGGTTTACCGACGGATCGTTTTCTTTTCGCAGGTTTTTTGCCGGCTAAACGGGCGGGTAGACGTTCAGCGCTCGTGGAATTGCGTGAACAGACTGCCACTCTGGTGTTCTACGAATCCCCCCATCGAATTCTGGACCTGATGCAGGATCTGGTTGATGAGTTTGGCGAGGGCCGGGAGTGTGTGCTCGGTCGGGAGCTGACCAAAACCTTTGAAACTTTCTACAGTGGGACGGTTAAAGAGGTATTGGCGGAGTTGGAGGCCGACCCGCATGGCAGTCGGGGCGAATTCGTGGTGATGGTCCGGGGTAACGATGTCGTGACCGGTTCGTCGCTCGATCTGGATGCCGATAAGCTGTTAAAGCTGCTTGTTGCAGAGATGCCGGTCAAAAAGGCTGCGAAAATCGTCGCGGAAGTCAGCGGCATCGGAAAAAATGAACTGTATCAGCGAGCGCTGCAGTTAAAGGGTGATTAAGCCTTGCATGCCTGCGCGCACGCGGGTATTGTCAGCGCCGAGCTCGCCAGACAGTCGCCGCCGGTTGATCCGGGGGAGGAAAGTCCGGGCTCCGCAGGGCAAGGTGCCAGGTAACGCCTGGGCGGCGTGAGCCGACGGAAAGTGCAACAGAAAGTATACCGCCTAAGCGCTTTCGGGCGCCGGTAAGGTTGAAATGGTGCGGTAAGAGCGCACCGCGTGGCTGGCAACAGTCCACGGCGATGGTAAACCCCACCTGGAGCAAGACCAAATAGGAATCCAATGGCGTGGCCCGCGCTGGATTCGGGTAGGTTGCTTGAGGCCTGTGGTGACGCAGGCCCTAGATGAATGACTGTCCAAGACAGAACCCGGCTTATCGGCGAGCTCGCCTCTTTTCCCGATTATTCGGATGTGATCCGCATCCTTCTCACAAGTTACCTTTTATAGCCAAAAAATCTTAAACCTGAAGTTGGCTATCTAAAGGTGTCTGCAGGTATTTGTTTTTTATCCTTTTCTTTACGTCTTTTTAACGCTTCGTTCCGTTTCTGCTTTGTAACCTCTTGTCGTTAAAGGAACTTTCCTGTGTGTGGTGCCTGTCGCGGCGCTTGCATTGTTATTTGCGTATTTCTATAGTGTGCGGGAGTGGGAAAAAGTGGTTTTTGGTGGAATTTTGTGGAAATGAAAACCTCGGACTAGACGTTAATGAGCAATTTTCTTGGCAGTCATGCCATCAATATGGACGCGAAGGGTCGCCTGGCGATCCCGACAAAGGTGCGTGAAGAGCTCGCGCAGCTTTGCGGTGGCCGTATTGTATTGACAGCCAACGCCGATGAGGAGAAATGCTTGTTGCTCTACCCCGAGCCGGAATGGGAAGTGCTGCGCCCGAAAATCGAGGCGCTGCCCAACATGAACAAGGCGGCCAAGCGCCTGCAGCGCCTCATTCTGGGTAACGCTGCCCTTATGGAGCTGGATGGGTCCGGCCGGATTCTGGTGCCGCAGACCCTCAGAAATCACGCCAATCTTGAAAAACGGCTGATGTTGGTCGGGCTTGGCAAGAAGTATGAGCTGTGGAGTGAGGAAAGCTGGAATGCTTACCTTGATGCCTCCGCAGCCGACGAGGAAATGCCGCCGGAAATGGAGGCGCTGTCGCTATGAGCGCACGCCAGGACGATCAGGCCAATGAAGGCTATCAGCATCGCTCGGTACTGCTGGATGCAGCGGTCGACTATTTGGTTACAGATGAAAATGGCCGTTTTGTCGACGCCACGTTTGGCCGGGGCGGTCATAGTCGTCTGATTCTCGGCAAGCTCGGTCAGGATGGTCAGCTCCTGGGCATTGATAAGGATCCGGAGGCTATTGCCGTCGCCAGAGAGCTGGCATCTGGGGATTCCCGGTTTCAGTGGTACCACGGCTCGTTCGCCGAACTGGATCTTGCGCTTGAACGTCAAGGTTGGTCACAGGTTGATGGCGTGTTGATGGATCTTGGGGTGTCTTCGCCACAACTGGATGATGCTTCCCGCGGTTTTTCGTTCATGCGGGACGGTCCATTGGATATGAGAATGAACCCGCAGCAGGAGCCGAGTGCGGCCCAGTGGCTGGCCGAGGCTGATGAGCGGGAAATAGCAGATGTGATCTGGCGATACGGCGAGGAGCGGTTTTCTCGCCGTATCGCTCGTCTTGTCGTGGAGCGGCGTCAGGAGCAGCCGATTGAAACCACGCGGCAGCTGGCGGAGTTGGTTGCGGAGGCCGTGCCGAAGAAAGAGAAGCACAAGCACCCTGCCACCCGTGCTTTTCAGGCTATCCGGATTTTTATAAACCGGGAGCTCGAGGACCTGGAAGCCGGTCTGGCCGCGGCAGTTGATCGCCTGGCTCCCGGTGGGCGCCTGGTGGTGATCAGCTTTCACTCTCTGGAGGATCGTCTGGTCAAGCGCTTTATGCGTGATCTGGCGCGGGGGCCAAAGCTGCCGAAGGGGATACCGGTCACGGCGGAGCAGGAAGAATCCGGGTTCCAGCTGATTGGCAAAGCCAGCAAGGCCAATGAGCAGGAAATTACTGAAAACGTCAGGGCTCGCAGCGCGGTCATGCGAGTGCTTGAACGTAAAGCGAATTAATCGAAAACGCAGGGGAGCGCGACGCCATGGGCGCGGTAGCGATTGAGCAACCAGTAAAAACCAACAGGATAAACAAACAGCGGGTTCGCGAGGGTGTTGCGACAGCCGTTCGTTTGTCCCGTCAGGTGTTTGATGCAACACGGGAAAGCCGGGTTCTGGTGACGCTGGTGTTGGTGGCCGTACTGACGCTGTCGTCCATCGGGGTGGTGGTCAGTGCCCATGAGAACCGCGAGCTGTTCAATACGTTGTCGGGTCTGCAGGAGCAGCGCGATGCCTATCAGCGTGAGTGGAGTCAGTTGCTGCTGGAACAGAGTGCTTTGAGCGCTCACGGGCGGGTCGAGAAACTCGCTGCTGAGCGCTTCAACATGGTGGTGCCCGGGCGGCAGGACATTGTACTCGTGCCTTTGATGTCACCGCTGGCAGCGAACTAAAACCAACAATAACCATCCGGGGTAACTGAAGTGTCCGGTCAGGGAACGCACGCAAACAGCTGGAAGCAGAAGCTGGTGGCAGGCTTGAAAGCCTGGCGCTTCGGCTCTGTGCTGGGCGTTTTCCTGCTGGTTGTGGCCGGCATTGGATGGCGGTTGGTGGATCTTCATGTGGTGGATAATGACTTCCTGCGCAAGCAGGGAGATGTCAGAACTATCCGCGTTGAATCTATCGATGCCCATCGAGGCGTGGTGACGGATCGTCATGGCGAGCCTTTGGCCGTCAGTACGCCAGTTCAGACCGTGTGGGCAAATCCTTCCGAAACCGATCCCGAAGATCCGCAACTGGCGGCGCTTGCCCGAATTCTTGGGTTGTCTGAGGGCGCGCTGCGGGAGCGATTGCGCCAGTATGCTGGCCGCGAATTTATTTACCTGCGACGCAAAGTGCAGCCCTCAATGGCGCGTGAAGCGTTGGCTCTAGGTGTCGGTGGTATCTATGCCCGGCAGGAATATCGTCGTTATTACCCCGCGGGAGAAGTCACCGCTCATGTGGTCGGGTTTACTGATATCGACGAGCATGGCCAGGAAGGTATCGAGTTAGCCTATAACAAATGGTTGACCGGTGAGCCGGGCCAGAAGCGGGTGCTCAAGGATAACCGTGGGCGCGTCATCAAAGATCTGATGCTTATCCGCGATGCCCGGCCCGGGAAAGACCTGGAACTGAGTATTGATCTCCGGCTGCAGTATCTGGCCTATCGGGAGCTCAAGGCGGTGGTCGGTGCTCACAAGGCTCGCGGTGGCACGCTGGTGATGCTGGATGTCGACACCGGTGAGGTGCTGGCCATGGTCAATCAAGGTTCCTACAACCCGAATGACCGGTCACAGCTTGCCGCAGAAAACCTGCGCAACAAGGCGATTACAGATCTGTTCGAGCCCGGCTCAACCATGAAGCCGCTGACGATAGCGGCTGCTCTGGAGTCCGGGGAATACACGGTTAACAGCACCATTGATACTTCCCCGGGCTTTCGGAGATTTGGTCGCTTCACAATTCGGGATCATCGCAATTACGGGGTGCTGGATCTAACGGAGATTATTGTCAAGTCCAGCAACGTCGGGGTGAGCAACATCGCAACGGATCTGGGTGGCGATACTCTGAGAAACCTCTATGCCCGCCTGGGCCTCGGCCAGGCAACCGGTATCGGCTTCCCAGGGGAAGCCGTTGGTGTTTTGCCGGCCCCCCCGAAATGGCGGCCGGTAGAAGAGTCCACCTTGTCTTATGGCTACGGCATGAGCGTTAACGCCTTGCAACTGGCACAGGCGTATATGGTTATTGCCAATGGTGGAATTCGTTACCCTCTCAGCCTGATGAGGCAGGAGCAGAGGCCGCAGGGACAACGTGTACTGTCTGAGCAGGTGACAAGGGCCGTGCGAGACATGCTAAAACAGGCGGTTGCCCGTGGTACTGGCAAGCGTGCCCGGCCCGGGCTGTATGCGGCCGGGGGCAAAACCGGGACCGTTCACCTGGTGGGGGCGAACGGGTACGAAGACAGTCAATATAAGGCCATCTTTGCCGGTATGGCACCGATTGATGACCCCAGAATTGTAACCGTTGTGGCCGTGGATGCGCCGCAGGCCGGAGAATATTACGGCGGAGAAGTTGCCGCGCCGGTATTCGCCCGGGTGATGGGTGACGCGCTGCGACTGCTGAATGTGAAGCCTGAACTGGAAGTCAGTGAAACACGCGTTTCGCAAGTGACCTCCGGGGGGAGAGGGTAAGCCATGTGCATCACATCCATCAGCACCTTGCTTCAGGGCATTATTGAGGTGCCATCGGTCTTCGATGTCACTATCCACGGCCTGAAGACGGATAGCCGGAAAGTGCAGTCCGGTGACGCCTTTATTGCGCTGGCCGGGGCCCGAACGCCCGCAGAGCACTATATGGATCAGGCCATCAGCGCCGGTGCCACGGCCATTCTGCTTGAGTCCGAGCAGGAGCGGCAGTGCCATGAGCGCCACGGCGCATTGATTGTGCCCGTGGTTGGTCTGCGCGCCCGTCTGGGCCGAATTGCCGATCGCTTCTTCGAGCATCCGTCGCGCCATCTGAGAGTGATCGGGGTTACCGGCACCAATGGCAAGACGTCGGTGACCCAATACATCTCCCAGTTGTTACGGGAAACCGGCACGCCCTGCGGGCTGCTGGGTACCCTGGGTTATGGCATGCCGGGCAGTATCGAGTCGGCCACGCATACCACGCCGGATGTGGTCCAGGTGAACCGGGTATTGAACCGCATACGCAATGAGGGTGGTCGGGCTGCGGTAATGGAAGTGTCGTCGCACGCTCTGGATCAGGGGCGGGTTGATAACCTGACCATGACCGGTGCGGTGTTCACCAACCTCACGCGTGATCATCTGGATTACCACGGTTCCATGGAGGCCTATGGTGAGGCCAAGGCCAGGCTGTTCCTGCGGGAAGAACTGCACTTCTCAGTGATCAATTTTGACGATCCGTTTGGCCGGCAGCTTTACGGTCAGCTTGAGGGCCAGTGTGACCGTGTTCGTTACAGTCTGCATGAAGCCCAGACGGAACTCTGGTTGAAGGAATTTACGCCCACGGCCTCAGGGTTCCGCGCCAGGGTCGATGGGCAATGGGGTGAGTTTGATCTTGCTGTCCCCCTGTTAGGGAGTTTCAACGCCAGCAATGTTCTGGCGGCCCTGGCTACCGTACTGACGCTTGGCGTACCCGTTGAGCGGGCGGTGTCCATTGTCAGGGAGCTGTCACCGCCCCCTGGGCGTCTTGAACGATTCACCGGCTCAACCGGCAAACATGTGGTGGTGGACTATGCTCACACCCCCGATGCCCTGGCCAATGCGCTTGAAGCATTGCGGCCCCACATCCGGGGCAGGCTGATCTGTGTGTTCGGTTGCGGTGGCGACCGGGACCCCGGCAAGCGGCCGGAAATGGCGAAAGAAGCGGAAAAGCGGGCGGATTACGTCATCGTAACCGACGACAACCCTCGTACCGAGCAGCCTGAACGGATTGTCAGCGACATTTCTGCTGGTTTCACTCAGGCTGGTCGCTGGCAGGTGATTCACGACCGCGCTCAGGCAATTGCCGAGGCAGTGGGCATGGCCAATGAGGATGATCTGGTGCTGATTGCAGGTAAAGGTCATGAAGCCTATCAGGAGATCCGGGGCCAGAAGTTGCCGTTCAGCGACGCCGAGCAGGTACGCCATCTATTGAACCTGAATGGAGGTGTGGCATGATGCGCGCCTTTTCGCTGGCGGAAGCTCGCGAGTGGCTTCAGGCCACCCTGGCAGGGGCGCGCACTGATGCGGGTGAACTCTGGTTTGATGGCGTCTCCACCGATACCCGATTGGTTGGAGATGGGCAGCTGTTTGTTGCTCTGCGCGGTGAGCGGTTTGATGGTCATGAATTCCTTGGCCAGGCCCTGACACAGGGCGCCGTCGCCGCGGTAGTGGATACCGAGGTCACCGACGTTGCCATTCCGCAACTGGTCGTTAGCGATACGGTTCAGGCCTTGGCCGATCTGGCCAGCGCCAATCGCAGCGGAAGCGCGGCCCGGCTGGTGGCGATTACCGGCAGCAGTGGCAAAACCACGGTTCGTGAAATGACCGGGGCCATTCTCGCCGGCATGGGGCCGACCTTGGTGACTGAAGGCAATCTCAATAATCACATTGGTGTTCCGCTGACCCTGTTTCGGCTGACGCCGGATCACCAGTTCGGCGCCATTGAGCTGGGGGCCAGTGGTCTTGGCGAAATTGCCCACACGGTGTCAATTACCCGACCGCAGGTTGCGATTCTGACCAATGCAGGCCAGGCGCACCTGGAGGGTTTTGGCAGTTACCAGAATATTGTTCTGGCCAAAGGCGAGATTATTGATGGCGTGCCGGCAGATGGAGCCGTCGTGCTGAACCGGGACGATCCTGCCTTCGATCAATGGCATGCCCGTGCGGGCCAACGGCGGGTGCTGGGGGTTTCCCGGATGGGGCACCCGGGCGCGGATTACCGCGCGGAGGCGATCATGGCCACTGATCAGGGGTTTGAATTCCTGGTGTTGGGGCCAGACAACTGGCGCTGTCATCTGGTGCTGGGGTTGCCCGGTGAACACAACATTACCAATGCTCTGCTGGCTCTCGCGGCCTGCAGGGAACTTGGAGCGACAGATCAGCAGGTTCAGTCCGGGCTCATGCAGGTAGAAGCCGTGAAGGGGCGTCTCCAGGTGCTCAAGCCGGCCCCGGATCTGACCCTGATTGACGACAGTTACAACGCCAATCCGGCGTCTATGAAAGCGGCGCTGGACGTTCTGGCGTCGTACCCGGCGCCCCGGCTGGCGGTGCTCGGCGCCATGGCAGAGCTGGGCGATGAGGCGAACGAGCTGCACCGGCAGGTGGGTGAACATGCCCGTGCCCGTGGAATTGAGAAGGTTATGGTGGTGGGAGCCGGAGGTAACGGCTACGGCACCGGATTTGGTGACGAGACAGAGTTTTTCCCGAGTCATGAGCAGGCGGTGGACGCCATTGTGGCGGGCCGGAGTGGTGCTATGACGGTCCTGGTGAAAGGTTCTCGTAGTTCCGCCATGGATCGCGTGGTGGAGGGAATTCAGAAAAAGGTGAAGAACCCATGCTGCTCTGGCTGACAGAGATACTATCGCAATACTTTTCGTCGCTGACGGTGTTTCAGTACCTGACACTGCGGGCGATCCTGGGCATTCTTACGGCGCTGCTGATCTCGCTGGTGATCGGTCCGGTGATGATTCGCAAGCTGAGTCAGTATCAGATCGGCCAGGCCGTACGTGATGACGGCCCCCAGACTCACCTGAGCAAAGCCGGTACGCCGACGATGGGCGGCGCCCTGATCCTCGTGGCCATCGCCATTTCCACTCTGTTGTGGGCGGATCTGACCAATCGTTATGTCTGGGTGGTGTTGCTGGTTACCCTGCTGTTCGGTGCCATTGGCTGGGTGGATGACTACCGTAAGGTTGTGGAGCGCAATCCCCGGGGCCTGCCGGCACGCTGGAAATACTTCTGGCAGTCGGTGATCGGGGCCACGGCCGCGATCGTGCTCTATGTCACTGCTTCACTGCCCCAGGAAACCTCGCTTTATCTGCCGTTCCTGAAAAATGTCTCGCTGACCCTCGGGCCGGTGTTGTTCATTCTGCTGACCTACTTCGTGATTGTTGGTAGCAGCAACGCGGTAAATCTGACAGACGGCCTGGATGGTCTGGCTATCATGCCAACCGTCATGGTGGCGGGGGCTCTGGCCATCTTTGCTTACCTCTCGGGCCATGCGCAGTTCGCCAATTACCTGCTGATTCCGCATCTGCCCGGAACCGGTGAGCTGATCATTTTCTGCGGAGCCCTGGTGGGTGCAGGGCTCGGGTTCCTGTGGTTCAACACTTACCCGGCGCAGGTATTCATGGGCGATGTCGGTGCCCTTGCCCTGGGAGCCGCCCTGGGCACAGTGGCTGTCATCGTCCGGCAGGAAATTGTGTTGTTCATCATGGGCGGCGTGTTCGTGATGGAAACCATTTCTGTGATTCTGCAGGTGGCCTCATTCCGGCTCACGGGTCGGCGGATCTTCCGGATGGCGCCGCTGCACCATCATTTTGAATTGAAAGGCTGGCCCGAGCCACGAGTCATTGTCCGGTTCTGGGTTATTACTGTTGTTCTCGTTCTGATTGGCCTGGCCAGTCTGAAAATCCGATAGGAAATTGCTACGGCTATGAGTGTCATTGTTTCGGATCGTCGCACGTTAATCGTAGGGCTCGGTAAGACCGGGCTTTCCTGCGTGCGTTACCTGTCCGGGCAGGGGCGTGAGATTGCTGTGGCTGATAGTCGCCTTCAGCCACCAGGCCTGGATGAGCTGAAGGCCGGTTGGCCAGACGTCCCGATTTACCTGGGCGAGTTTGATGAGGAGCTGTTTGCCGGTTTCAATGAGCTGATAGTCAGCCCGGGAATCAGTATTGCAGAGCCGGCGATTGCCGGTGCGGCGGCCAGGGGCGCCCGGATTCGCGGCGACATCGATTTATTCGCCGATGCGGCCGACGCGCCGATTATTGCCATCACCGGCTCTAACGGCAAAACCACGGTAACAACCCTGGTAGGGGAAATGGCACGAGCTGCGGGCCGCAATGTGCAGGTGGGCGGTAATATCGGTACGCCCGCGCTGGATTTGCTGGACCAGGGTGCGGATCTCTATGTGCTGGAGCTGTCGAGTTTTCAGCTGGAGACCACCGAAGAACTCGGGGCTCTGGCGGCCACTGTCCTGAATGTCAGCGATGATCACATGGACCGGTACCCGGACAAGATGGCGTATTTCCAGGCCAAACAACGGATCTACCGTGGCTGCAAAAATGCCATCGTGAACCTCGACGATGCCCTGAGCACGCCCATGGCTCGGGATACCCTGAGGTTTCTGTGTTTTGGCTTTAACCGGGTGAATCCGGAGACCTTCAGTACCCGGGATGATGACCAGGGCACCTGGATTACCTGGGGCCTGGATAACCTTTTGCTGGCCAGTGAACTCCAGTTGATGGGCAGGCATAACATCAGCAACGTGATGGCCGCCCTGGCGCTGGGGCACGCGGCTGGCCTGGCCATGGAGCCGATGCTGGAGGTGGCCCGCAGCTTCCGGGGGCTGCCCCATCGCTGTGAATTCGTCCGCAACCTGAATGGGGTGGATTACATCAATGATTCCAAAGGTACCAATGTTGGTGCCACGGTAGCCGCCATTGAAAGCCTGGTGCCGGATTCAGGCAAGGTGATCCTGATTGCAGGCGGAGATGGCAAAGGCGCGGATTTTCAGCCGCTCGCAGAGCCGGTGGCCGCATGCTGTCGGGCCTTGGTGCTGATTGGACGCGATGCCGGCAAGATATCCGAGGCGGTAGGCGTGTCAGTGCCGCAGTATCGCGCAACGTCACTGCAAGAGGCGGTCAGCCTTGCCCGCCAGGCGGCGGAGCCGGGCGATCGGGTGCTGTTGTCTCCAGCCTGTGCCAGCTTTGACATGTTCCGGGATTACAACGATCGCGGCGAACAGTTCCGCGCTTTGGTGGAGGGGCTGTGATGCAGGCAGGCGTCAGCGTTCCTCATTATCAGGGTGTGGCGGGTGAGTTGCAGCCGCTGCCGGTGCTGATTATTACCTCCGTGGCCTTGCTGGTGACCGGTGTGGTGATGATTTCATCTGCGTCGATGGACATGGCAGCGGCCACGTTGGGCAACAGTTACCACTACGTTATTCGCCAGATTCTGTTCGCAGGGCTTGGCTGCGCCACTGCCCTTGTAGCTGTTAACGTGCCGGTATCCTGGTGGGAACGCAGTGGCTGGTTGTTGCTGGGCATTGGACTTCTGGTGTTGGTGTTGGTGCTTACTCCTCTCGGCCGCACCGTCAATGGTTCTACCCGATGGATTCCCATGGGGCTGTTCAATGTGCAGGTGTCTGAAGTCGCCAAACTCTGCCTCATCGCCTACCTGGCGGGTTACGTGGTTCGTCGGCGGGAAGAGCTGCTTCATACCTGGCCAGGTTTTCTGAAACCGCTCGGGGTTCTGGGTGTGGCGTCGGTGTTGCTGGTCATCCAGCCGGACTTCGGCGCAACGGTTGTTCTGGTGACGGCGGCTGCGGGCATGATTTTTCTCAGCGGCGTAAGGCTAAGCCGTTTTATGCCATTGATTGGCGTACTGGCGGCACTGGGTACGGTTCTGGTGGTGACCCAACCGTATCGACTGAAGCGGGTGGTCAGCTATCTCGACCCCTGGAAAGACCAGTTCGACAGCGGTTATCAGCTCACTCAGTCACTGATTGCCTTTGGTCGAGGCGAGTGGGTGGGTGTTGGACTGGGCAACTCGGTACAGAAACTGTTCTTCCTGCCTGAGGCCCATACGGACTTTATCTACGCGATCATTGCCGAGGAATTCGGTTTGCTTGGAGCGCTGGTGGTGCTCGGCCTGTTTGCGGCGCTGGTGGTCAGTGGCCTGGTGATTGCCCGGCGTGCGGAGAAAGCCGGCATGGCGTTCGGCGCCTGTTTCAGCTACGGCATCACGCTGCTGATCGGATTGCAGGCGGGCATCAACATGGCGGTGAGTACTGGGCTCCTGCCAACCAAAGGCTTGACCTTGCCGCTGGTCAGTTATGGCGGCTCCAGCCTGATGGTTACCTGCATTGGTATCGCGGTTATCGCCCGGGTAGAACTGGAGCGGCAGGATCGGGCCAGGGTGGCATCGGAAATAAAGAGCAGCGGGCGCAAAGGAGGAGCAGTGTATGACTGATTCACCTCGCCGTCGCTTCCTGATGATGGCTGGTGGCACCGGCGGCCATGTGTTTCCTGCGTTGGCCACAGCCCGCGCGTTGCAGCAACGGGGGCACGAGGTGCACTGGCTCGGCGCCAGCGGCGGCATGGAAGAACGTCTGATTGGAGACACCGATATTCCGCTGTCGCTCATTCACATCTCCGGCCTGCGCGGTAAAGGCAAGCTGGCGCTGCTGCTGGCACCGTTCCGGTTGATGCGCGCCCTGGGCGAAGCCTACACCCATTTGCGCCGAATCCGCCCCGACTGCGTGGTAGGCATGGGCGGATTTGTCACGGGGCCGGGTGGTATTGCCGCCTGGCTGATGCGCAAGCCGCTGGTCATTCATGAACAGAACGCCATCGCTGGAATGACTAACCGTTGGCTCACACGTTTTGCCGAAACGGTGCTTGAGGCGTTTCCTGACAGTTTCGGCGACCAGACGGTTACCCGCTGTACTGGCAATCCGGTGCGGGGCGAAGTGGCGTCGATGGACGCCCCCGAACAACGATTGGCGGGCCGAAGTGGCAGGCTACGGGTGTTGGTTGTTGGTGGAAGCCTGGGAGCCCAGGTGTTCAATCAGCAACTGCCCCGGGCCCTGGCGCTGATGGCGGAGGCTGATCGCCCGGATGTTCGGCATCAGTGCGGTGAGAAGAATCTTGAGGTGGCCAGGGCGGCCTACGACGAAGCCGGAGTCAGTGCCAGCATTGAGCCCTTTATCCGCGATATGGCAGAGGCCTACGGCTGGGCTGATCTGGTGATCTGCCGTGCCGGTGCGCTGACGGTGTCTGAGCTCTGTGCGGCGGGAATTGGCGCGGTGCTGGTGCCATTCCCCCACGCAGTCGATGACCACCAGACCCGTAACGGCCAGCACATGGTGAAAGCCGGGGCGGCCATTCTGGTTCCTCAGCCAAAGCTGAACCCGGAGGTGCTGGCGGAAACCCTGAAAGATCTGGCAACAGATCGGAAACGAATTCTGACCATGGCGAAGGCCGCCCGCTCGCTGGCCCGCCCTGATGCAACGGAGAGAGTCGTGAATTACTGTCTGGAGGCCGCCAATGGCTGATGCAACCAATCCGCCACTGGTCTATCAGGTGCCGGAAATGCGCCGGATCCGCCGCATCCATTTTGTCGGGATCGGTGGTGCCGGGATGAGCGGTATCGCCGAAGTCCTGAAGAACCAGGGCTATGACGTATCTGGCTCTGATATCCGGGACAGTGCTGTTACTGCGCGCCTGCGGGCAATGGATGTCGATGTGTACATCGGTCATCGCGCCGAAAACACCGATCAGGCCGACGTGGTGGTAGTGTCTTCGGCCGTTGCCGGCGACAACCCGGAAGTCGTCTCTGCCCGTGAACGGCGGGTACCAATTGTACCCCGGGCCGAGATGCTGGCAGAGATCATGCGCTATCGCCATGGTATCGCTGTGGCCGGTACTCACGGCAAAACCACAACCACCAGCCTGATTGCCTCCGTGTTGGGCGAGGCCGGACTGGACCCCACCTTTGTGATCGGTGGCAAACTCAACAGCGCCGGAACCAATGCCCAATTGGGTGGTTCCCGTTACCTGGTGGCCGAGGCCGACGAAAGCGATGCGTCGTTCCTGCATCTGACACCGGTTATTTCTGTGGTCACCAACATTGAAGCTGACCACATGGACACCTACGGTGGGGATGTCGAAAAGCTCAAGCAGACCTTTGTGGACTTCCTGCACAACCTGCCGTTTTACGGTGTTGCGGTGATGTGTGTGGATGACGACTACGTTCAGGAAATCATTCCGCGCATTTCCCGGGCCATTATCACTTATGGCATCGACAATCCTGATGCTGATTACCGGGCGGAGAACATTACCTCTGATGGTCTGAAGACCCGATTCCTGGTTCGTCGCCCTGGTGGTCGGCCGGATCTCCAGGTGGAGCTGAAAATGCCGGGTCGTCACAACGTTCTGAACGCCCTGGCAACGATTGCCGTGGCGACCGACGAGGGGGTGGACGACCAGGCCATCTGCCGCGGGCTGGCTGGATTTGCCGGTGTTGGCCGTCGGTTCCAGGTGTATGGCGAGTACCAGACACCGAAAGCAGCAGCGACGCTGGTGGACGACTACGGCCACCACCCCACCGAGGTGGAGGCCGTCATCCGGGCTGCCCGCGAAGCCTGGCCCGAGCGCCGGATCGTGATGCTGTATCAGCCACACCGGTACACCCGGACCCGGGACCTATATGAGGATTTCGTGCGGGTATTGTCCGAAGTGGATGGACTGTTGCTGATGGATGTGTATTCCGCGGGTGAGCCGGCTATTCCGGGAGCAGACGGGCGGGCTTTGTGCCGGAGCATCCGGCAGCGGGGCAAGGTAGAACCCGTGTTCGTTGAAGATAACCGTGAAATCGAGAGTCTGCTGGCCAATGTCCTGCAGGATGGTGATCTGTTGATCACCCAGGGGGCCGGCGATATCGGTGGCGTAGCAGCAAGGCTGGCAGCAGCAGGAGTCAAGGCAAGTGAGTGATCTGACCCACAACGACATTCAGCCGTATCAGGCACCCCCCGAACTGGTTCGGGCACTGGGGCGCGTGGCTGTGTTCATGGGGGGCGATTCCGCCGAGCGGGAAGTATCCCTGAAAAGTGGCAAAGCCGTGCTGGCAGCGCTGCAATCGGCGGGTATTGATGCAGTTGGCCGGGACATTCGCGGCTGTCTGCTGCGGACCGTGGACGAACCCGATTTCGATCGGGTGTTCATTGCCCTTCATGGCCGTGGTGGCGAAGACGGGACCCTTCAGGCGATCCTTGGGCAGGCAGGCATTCCCTATACCGGCAGTGAAGTGCTGGCATCGGCACTGGCCATGGACAAATTGCGCACCAAGTATGTGTTCGAAGGTTGTGGGCTGCCTACGCCGGCATTTCGTGCCATGACCTCCGTGAGCGAGGCCGAGGACATTGTGACGGCACTGGGGGCGCCCCTGAGTGTGAAACCGGCCCACGAAGGTTCGAGTATCGGTATCCGTAAAGTGAGCAGCGCGGCAGAGCTGGCTGAAGCCTATGAGGCGGCAGCCCGGCTGGATGATCTGGTGCTGGTAGAGCAGTGGATCGAAGGGCCGGAGTTTACCGTCAGCCTGCTACAGGACAAAGCGTTACCGGCGATTGGCCTGAGCACCGATCACGCCTTTTACGACTATGACGCCAAGTACCTGGCGGACGATACCCGGTACCGTATTCCCTGTGGTCTGGCGCCGGATGACGAATTGAGATTGCAGCATCTGGCCCTGGATGCCTTCCGGGTGCTGGGCTGTCGCACCTGGGGACGGGTCGACATCATGCAGGACCGGACCGGTGAGTTCTGGTTGCTTGAGGTGAACACGGTTCCCGGTATGACGGACCACAGCCTGGTGCCGATGGCTGCAAAGGCGGCCGGCATCAGTTTTGAAGAACTGGTGGTGCGAATTCTCAGGGATACGCTGGCGGAGGGCATCGATGCTTGAGACGTTGCTGATCCGGAGCCGGGCGGTACCGCCCGAACCGCCACGCCGCCGGGGGGCAACCTCTGTCGGGCCTGAGCGGGACCGGTTTGGTGTGTTGAAAGCTGTGCTGTCGGCCGTACCCTGGTTGCAGGTCGGCCTGGGCGCAACGGTGGTACTTCTGGCCGCCATGGTGCCCTGGGCAACGGACCGGATGCTGACCGCCATGGATCAGCAGATCCTGGCGGTGGATGTGCGGGGCGAATTTGTTGGCGACAGCCAGACGGCTATTGAGCGAGCGGCCGGCGCCTGGATTGGCAAAAGCTATTTCGCCACCGATCTGGCTGACATCAAGGCTGAACTGGAACGGCGCCCCTGGGTGGCGTCGGCAGCGATAAAGCGAGTCTGGCCAGGCCGTCTTGAAATCGATATTCGGGAAAAGAAGCCATTGGCCTACTGGACCGATGGTCGACTGGTGAGCCGTTCAGGCGAACTGTTCTCGCCGCCGAATCCGGAGGTGGCCGGAAAGCTGCCTCGTCTGGCTGGGCCGGATGAGCGGGTCAGGGACGTGATCGGTATGGCCCGGACCATGAGCGAGCAGTTGGTGGGATATGGCCTGGGTTTTGCCGGACTGGCGCTGGAGCAACGTGGCGCCTGGACCCTGACTCTCAGCAATGGCATCGAAGTGGTGCTGGGGCGAGATCAGGTAGAACAACGGTTTGAACGCTTTATCACCGTTTATGAGAACCGTCTGGCCTCGCGGGTTGATGAGGTCAGCCGGATAGATGTCCGCTACTCGAACGGGGTAGCGGTGCAGTGGAAGACGGACGTGGCTCAGGCTGCTCCGAAATCCTGATAACGATTACTACGAACCTGGGGTTTGGTGAAACACATGTCATCGGTTGAAACGGAAAACATGATTGTCGGCCTGGATATTGGAACCTCCAAGGTGGTGGCGATAGTCGGCAAGCGCAAGATGGATGGAACCATCGAAGTAGTCGGTATCGGTTCACACCCGTCCCGGGGGCTCAAGCGCGGTGTAGTGGTGAACATTGAAACCACGGTACAGGCCATTCAGCGCGCAGTCGAAGAGGCTGAACTGATGGCGGGGTGTCGCATTCATTCGGTGTACGCCGGTATTGCTGGCAGCCACATCAAGAGCCTGAATTCCCACGGCATCGTGGCGATCCGAGACCGGGAAGTCACCCAGGCGGATATTGACCGGGTGATTGACGCTGCCCAGGCGGTGGCGATTCCGGCGGACCAGAAAATCCTGCACATCCTGCCTCAGGAGTTCGTCATCGATAACCAGGAAGGTATCAAGGAACCGATGGGGATGTCAGGTGTGCGGCTCGAGGCCAAGGTGCACCTGGTGACCTGTGCCGTGAATGCAGCCCAGAACATCGAGAAGTGTGTCAAGCGCTGTGGGCTGGAAGTGGACGACATCATTCTGGAACAACTGGCTTCCAGCCACGCCATCCTGACCGAGGATGAAAAAGAATTGGGCGTCTGTGTGGTGGATATCGGTGGTGGTACAACCGACATTGCCGTGTTCACGGGCGGGGCAATTCGCCATACCGCAGTCATCCCGATCGCCGGTGACCAGGTGACCAACGACATTGCCATGGCGTTGCGCACGCCCACCCAGAATGCCGAGGAAATCAAGATCAAGTACGCCTGCGCCCTGACCCAACTGGCGGGTGCGGAAGAAACCATCAAGGTTCCCAGCGTGGGAGACCGGGCTCCGCGGGATCTTTCGCGTCAGGCTCTGGCGGAGGTCGTTGAGCCCCGCTATGAGGAGCTGTTCACGCTGGTGCAGTCTGAGTTACGCCGGTCCGGGTTCGAGGATCTGATCCCGGCAGGCATCGTGATTACAGGCGGCTCGTCCACCATGGAAGGGGTGGTGGAGCTGGCTGAAGAAATCTTCCACATGCCGGTAAGACTGGCCTGTCCGCAGGCGGTTTCCGGTATGACGGAAGTGGTCAACAACCCGATATACGCCACTGGCGTCGGATTGTTGATCCATGGCTTCCGGCAAATGGATCTTGGCCGGGCGCCGGTGCTCAAGGGGGAGGAGGCTCCCTCGCTGGTTGAGCGCATGAAAGCCTGGTTCACCGGTCATTTCTGACGGTGTTCCGGTTGCAGTACACGAAGGTCTCTCGAAAAAAACACAACGATTGAAGCAACCGGCCTGGAAAGGCCGGACACAGCACGAAGGAGTAGGGGAAATGTTTGAACTCGTTGATAATGTTCAGCAGAACGCAGTTATCAAGGTCGTCGGTGTTGGCGGTGGCGGTGGCAACGCCGTTCGTCACATGCTCAACAGCGACGTGGAAGGCGTTGAATTTATCTGCGCCAACACAGATGCCCAGGCCCTGAAGGACCTGGACGCACGTCAGATTATTCAGCTGGGTGGCAACATCACGAAGGGCCTGGGTGCGGGTGCCAATCCGGAAGTCGGTCGCCAGTCTGCACTGGAAGATCGCGACCGTATTGCCGAAGCTCTGAGCGGCTCCGATATGGTGTTCATCACCGCCGGCATGGGTGGCGGTACCGGCACCGGAGCAGCCCCCGTGGTTGCTGAAGTTGCCCGTGAGCTGGGTATCCTTACGGTTGCGGTGGTTACCAAGCCATTCCAGTTTGAAGGCGGCAAGCGCATGAGCGTGGCTGAAGCCGGTCTGAAGGAACTGGAAGAGAGCGTTGACTCCCTGATTACCATTCCCAATGAAAAGCTGTTGGCAGTCATGGGCAAGAAAACCAGCCTGCTGGATGCCTTTGCCTCCGCCAATGATGTGTTGCTGGGTGCGGTTCAGGGCATTGCTGACCTGATTACCCGCAACGGTATGATCAACGTCGACTTTGCCGACGTGAAAACGGTTATGTCCGAGATGGGCATGGCGATGATGGGTACCGGTCGCGCCACCGGCGAGAATCGTGCCCGTGAAGCCGCAGAAGCCGCGGTTCGCAGCCCGCTGCTCGAAGATATCAACCTGCAGGGTGCCAAGGGTATTCTGGTCAATATCACCGCTGGTATGGACCTGAATCTGGGCGAGTTCTCCGAAGTGGGCGACATTGTGCGCGAATTCGCGTCCGATTCAGCCACTGTGGTGGTCGGTACCGTGATCGATCCGGAAATGACCGACGAGCTCAAGGTTACTGTTGTGGCGACTGGCCTGGGTGGCGAGCGCGAGAAGCCGACCAAGGTGGTGGACAACACCCGTACCCTCGATGGCAAGACCGATTACAACCAGCTGGATCGCCCGGCCGTGTTGCGTCGTCGTGCGGTTGCCCAGGGTAATGTGGCGCTGGATCAGAGCAAAGAAAGCGAAGAACAGGGCGTGGACTATCTCGATATTCCCGCATTCCTTCGCCGGCAGGCTGATTGATAATCTGTTTCAACCGTGGCAGGGCTGGCTTTACTGTGAATCAGAAAGCATAAGCTTCCGCCTAAGTTGAGCTGATGCGCCATAGCTCATGACTATTGCAAAAGTTAAGTAAAGTCATGTTGGTTAAATGGTACTCAGTCTTGAATTCTGATATTCTCCGGGCAGTTTTTTGTTCAGAATATCGACTTTTTGTGACGGAATAATGAACCGATGATCAGACAACGGACACTCAAAAACACCATCCGCGCGACCGGTGTTGGCCTGCATTCCGGGGAAAAGGTATACCTGACCCTGAAGCCAGCACCCGTCGACACGGGGATCATCTTCCGCCGCACGGACCTCGACCCGATGGTCGAAATCCGTGCCTGTGCGGAGAATGTGGGTGAGACCATGCTGTCCACGACGCTGGTAAAAGACGGTGTCCGTGTGGCGACGGTAGAGCATCTGCTCTCCGCCATGGCTGGTCTCGGCATCGACAACTGTTTTGTCGAACTCAGCGCTGCAGAAGTGCCGATCATGGATGGCTCTGCCGGGCCGTTCGTGTTCCTGCTTCAGTCTGCCGGTATCTCCGAGCAGGAAGCGGCCAAGCGTTTTATCCGCATCAAGCGCGAAGTCACTGTGGAAGAGGGCGACAAAAAAGCTACCTTCCTGCCGTTTGAAGGCTTCAAGGTGAGCTTCGGGATTGATTTCGATCACCCGGTCTTCAAGGGCCGTGCCCAGACAGCGACCGTGGACTTTTCCAGCACCTCCTTTGTGAAGGAAGTGTCCCGGGCCAGAACCTTCGGGTTCATGCGCGATATCGAAAAGCTGCGGGCGATGAACCTGGCACTGGGTGGCAGCGTGGATAATGCGATTGTGGTGGACGACTACAAGATCCTCAATGAGGACGGTCTCCGCTACGATGACGAGTTCGTCAAGCACAAGGTACTGGATGCCATCGGCGATCTCTATCTGTTGGGCAACAGCCTGATTGGTGAGTTCCGTGGTATCAAATCAGGTCACGACCTGAACAACAAGCTGCTGCGCAAGCTCAGGGCAGAAGAAGATGCATGGGAAGTAGTGACCTTCGATGATGAAGCCACTGCACCTATCTCTTACATGAAACCTGTGCTGGCGGCGGGTTAAGGCGGGAAGCCTTAATCCCGGACGTGGCTGGCGAGTTTTTCGAGAACCTCGCGTAGAGCTTTATCCTTCGTGTGCCCGGCTTCCTCCTGGAGGAGCCGGGCATTTTCTTTGCTGAGCGGCTCTTTTACCGGTTTGCGTCGGCTGGCGAATCTGGGTGGGCTGACCTTGATTCTGACCTTCCAGACGTAGCGGAACAGTTCATTCTCCCTCAGTGCCGACATGATCTCGTGCTGGCGGAAGCGCAGTCGCGTGGCTTTGCTCGCATTATTAGTGGACAGCACCAGTTCCCCCTCCCGACAGCTGACGAATCGGGTAGCCTCGGACAGTTCTGCGGGAATGGCCGCGAGTACCAGTTGTTCGGCCTGTAGGTGCAGTTCGGCTTTGGACATCAGCTCTTTGAGCGTATTGTTGCCAGCCGATCCTTTGCCGAAGATCATTTTTTGATCATTTTTTTCCGTCATGGTCGCTTTTTTCTCGACGAGCCTGTTTACGATTGGTTACACTTCGGCACGCTTTGTGCGTAGCGCCATTGTTACTCTCGTTTTACATTGTCACGAGTGAGAGAGTCTACCGGGCGCTGCGATTATTCAGTACGTAGTTGTTGCCAAGGATAGCAGACCCGCTCGGAATATTTCCGGGTCGCAGCACTACAGGGATACGGTTGCGGCTCAACAATGAAACCGAAAGACGATATGAACGTAATTTTCGTAGGCAAACGTCACGGTCAGTCCAGGGCAATACCGCTGAATGGGCCGCTGTTGTGTGGCCTGGTCTTTCTGGTGTTGGCCACGCTGGCGGCAGCCGGATGGGCTGGCTATCAGGTGGCGATCAGTCAGTTTGAAGCTCGGCAACCCACCGAGTCTGAGCTTGTGGCCGGCTGGAAAGAAAGGCTGCAAGATCAGAAGGACGAAGTCGCCCGGGTTCGTGAGAACGTGCAGCAGCAGATTGATGCACTGACCCTTCGGCTGGGCCAGATTCAGGGTCGTCTGCTGCGCCTGGATGCGCTCGGCCAGCGATTCGTGGAAACGGGCATGGTCGCCAGCGATGAATTCAATTTTGACAAGCCGGCAGCGGTTGGTGGCCCCGAAGAAGATGTGCTACCCGGGGATTCCTACACGGCTCCCGAGCTGACGGACATGATCAATCAGTTGGAACAGCAGATCAACGATCGCGAAAAGCAACTGCGCCTGCTCGATAAAGTCGCTTCCCGCAAAAAGCTGGAAGATGAGCTCTATGTGCAGGGGCGGCCGATCACCTGGGGCTGGCTCTCGTCCAAATACGGATACCGCTCGGATCCTTTTACCGGAAAACGTACCTGGCATGCCGGTGTTGATCTGGCAGGCAAGGAAGGCAGCGACATTATTGCCGTGGCGGCTGGTGTTGTAACCTGGGCCGACGAGCGCTATGGCTACGGAAATCTGGTTGAAATCGACCATGGCGACGGCCTGGTTACCCGGTATGCCCACGCCAAGGCCATCAAGGTTAAGGTTGGGGATGTGGTGCAGAAAAGCCAGGTTGTTGCACTGATGGGCAGCACCGGCCGGTCCACCGGCCCCCATGTGCATTTTGAAGTTATCCGTAATGGTAAATCCGAAAATCCCGTGAAATACATCCAGCGCGCAAGCCGCTGATTCCATTCCCGTGAACCCCGCCTTTTGTCCTGTCGCCAAATAAGGTTAGAATGCCGGCTTCCTCCGTTTAACTGAAGAAGCAGTGGTCTATGTTCACAAAGCTTGCAACCAAGATGTTCGGCAGTAAGAACGCCAGAGAAATCAAGAGGATGCGCAAAGTAGTCACGCGCATCAATGAACTTGAGGAACAGTTTGGCGCATTGTCTGACACCGAGTTGCAAGGCAAGACTGCTGAGTTCCGGCGCAGACTTGATGAAGGTGAAGCGCTGGACAGCCTGCTGCCTGAAGTGTTTGCCACAGTGCGGGAGGCCAGCCGCCGGGTGATGGGCATGCGCCACTACGATGTCCAGCTCATCGGGGGCATGACCCTGCATGAAGGTCGAATCGCCGAAATGAAGACCGGTGAAGGGAAAACTCTGGTGGCTACCGCCGCGGTCTACCTGAATGCGCTTCCCGGTAAAGGCGTGCACGTGGTAACCGTGAACGATTACCTGGCTCGCCGTGACGCCGAGTGGATGGGCAAACTTTACCGCTTCCTCGGCATGCAGGTGGGAGTAGTGGCGTCTGGCCAGCCACAGGAAGAAAAGCGGGCTGCTTACCAGGCCGATATTACCTACGGTACCAATAACGAGTTCGGTTTCGACTATCTGCGCGATAACATGGCCTTCAGTATTGAAGACAAGGTTCAGCGCGGTCTTAACTTCGCCATTGTCGACGAAGTGGATTCCATCCTGATCGACGAGGCCCGTACACCGCTCATTATTTCCGGTGCCGCTGAGGATTCTTCCAAGCTGTATCAGGCCGTCAATGCACTGGTGCCGAGTCTTGAGAAAGGCGAAGTCAGCGAGGAAGGCGAATCCTCCGGTGACTTCACCATTGACGAGAAATCCCGCCAGGTTGAACTGACCGAAGCCGGTCACGAGAAGGTCGAAGATCTGCTGCTTGGCCAGGGCCTGCTGAAAGAGGGCGAAAGCCTGTATTCGGCTGCCAACCTGAGCCTGCTGCACCATGTACACTCGGCGCTCCGTGCCCATCACCTGTTCCAGAAAGACGTGGATTACATTGTCCAGGGCGGTCAGGTGGTGATCGTAGACGAACACACTGGCCGGACCATGCCCGGTCGCCGGTGGAGCGAAGGTCTGCATCAGGCGATTGAAGCAAAGGAAGGGCTCAAGATTCAGGCCGAAAGCCAGACGCTGGCGTCGACTACCTTCCAGAACTATTTCCGTCTCTATGACAAGCTGGCCGGTATGACAGGTACCGCCGATACCGAAGCCTTCGAATTCCGCCAGATCTACGGCCTGGACGTGGTGGTGATTCCGCCGAACAAGCCGATCCAGCGGATTGATTACAACGACCTGGTGTACCTGACCCAGGAAGAGAAATTCCACGCCATTATCGATGAAATCAAGGATGTGACCGCAGAAGGGCGGCCCATTCTGGTGGGCACCGCATCCATCGAAGCCTCCGAGCTTCTGTCCATGCTGCTGAAGAAGGCGCGGATTGACCACAAGATCCTGAACGCCAAACAGCACGAATCCGAAGCCCTGATTATTGCCCAGGCCGGACGGCCGGGTGCGGTTACCATCGCCACCAACATGGCGGGGCGGGGTACCGATATTGTCCTCGGTGGTAACTGGGAGTACGAAGTTGCGGCCCTGGATAATCCCTCGGAAGAGGAAGTGGCTCGCATGAAGGCGGAGTGGACTGAGCGCCACAACCAGGTACTGGACGCCGGTGGCTTGCACATCATCGGTACCGAGCGCCACGAGTCCCGCCGGATTGATAACCAGCTCCGGGGTCGTGCCGGTCGTCAGGGGGATCCGGGCTCTTCCCGATTCTTCCTCTCGCTGGAGGACAACCTGATGCGGATCTTTGCGCCGGAGCGCGTGAAGAATCTGATGCAGGCCATGGGCATGAAGAAAGGTGAAGCCATCGAGCACCGGATGGTCACCAATGCCATTGAAAAGTCGCAGCGCAAGGTCGAAGGCCGCAACTTCGATATGCGTAAAACGCTGCTTGAATACGACGATGTCGCCAACGATCAGCGTACGGTCATTTACGAGCAGCGCAACGAGGTGATGGCGTCCAACGACATTTCCGAGATGATCGATACCATCCGCGAAGACGTGGTGGATTCGGTGGTCAGTGAGTTTATTCCGCCGCAAAGCATGCCCGAACAGTGGGATGTGCAGGGGCTGGAGGCTCAGTTGCAGTCCGAGATGGCGATTGAGCTGCCCATCCAGCAGTGGCTGAAGGACGACAATAAACTGTATGAAGACAATCTTCGCCAGAAGATTCTCGACGCCATTGTGGCTGAGTACAAGGCCAAGGAAGAAGTGGCCGGTTCCGAAGCCATGCGCAAGTTTGAGAAGCAGGTGTTCCTGCAGGTGCTGGATACCCTGTGGAAGGAGCATTTGTCCAACATGGATCACCTGCGCCGGGGTATCCATCTGCGTGGCTACGCTCAGAAGAACCCGAAGCAGGAATACAAGCGCGAGGCGTTTAACCTGTTCGAAACCATGCTCGATACCATGAAGCGTGACGTTACCCGGGTTTTGTGCCATGTGCGGGTTCAGAGCCAGGAGGAAATGGCGGAAATCGAACGTCGACGCAAGGAAGAGCTGGAGCGGGAAATGGCGCGCGCCAAACTCCGTCACGAGCAGGCCAGTGCCGCCCAGGCAGAAGGCGAGGGTGACGATGGCCAGCAGGCAACCCCGGAGACCTTTGTCCGCCAGGAGCGCAAGGTCGGTCGTAACGAGCCTTGTCCCTGCGGGTCTGGCAAAAAATACAAGCAATGCTGCGGAAAGGTGAGCTGATCAGCCACTGAGTAGCCGGAAACCAGAACCCGCAATTCGCCAGTGCGCTGGCGCTTGCGGGTTCTGTCGTTTGAAGATCAGGAAAATTCAAGGAGACAGGCATGGCGGTAGGTCCAGGAACCTTACCCGATTTCTTCCCGGTGGCGGGAATCAAGCTGGGCATAGCCAGTGCGGGGATCAAAAAGCCCGGCAGAAAAGACATCGTGGTGTTTGAGCTGGCGCCGGAAACCCGGGTAGCGGGTATTTTTACCCGCAACCAGTTCTGTGCGGCCCCAGTGGTCCTTAGTCGCCGCCACCTGTCCCAGGATGCTCCTCGATATCTGTTGATCAATACCGGCAATGCCAACGCCGGTACCGGCGAACGGGGCCTGACGGACGCCGCGGCCTGCTGCGAGGCGCTGGCGAAAGAAGCGGGCATTTCTGCCAGCCAGGTATTGCCGTTCTCTACCGGGGTGATTGGAGAGCCATTGCCGGTCGCCAAGATCGTCAGTGCACTGCCAGAGGCTTTGGCCGACACCCGGGAAGACCGCTGGGCAGAGGCGGCATCCGGCATCATGACCACCGATACCCGCCCTAAAGGCGCGTCGCGGCAGCTGGATCTGGATGGCCATCGGGTGACCATTTCCGGAATCAGCAAGGGCGCGGGCATGATTCGCCCCAACATGGCCACCATGCTCGGCTTCATCGCTACCGATGCCCGTCTTGCGCCGGAGGTACTGCAAACGCTGGCTTCTGAGCTCGGCGAGAAGTCGTTCAACCGCATTACCATTGACGGCGACACCTCCACCAACGATGCCTGCATGCTGTTGGCCAGTGGCCAGTATGGCGGGCCTGAGATTACCGCCGACAGCCCGCTGCTGCCGGAACTGCGGGCGGCCTTGCAGGACGTATACCTGGAACTGGCCCACGCCATTGTCCGGGATGGCGAGGGGGCTACCAAATTCGTCACCATTGATGTCAGCGGCGCAGCCAGCCAGCAAGAAGCGCTTGATGTAGCCTATACCGTGGCGCACTCCCCGCTGGTGAAAACCGCCCTGTTCGCGTCAGACCCGAACTGGGGGCGTATCCTGGCGGCCGTTGGTCGTGCCGGTGTGGAGAATCTGGACCTCAATGCCCTTGAAATTTACCTGGGCGATGTCTGCCTGGTGCGCAACGGTGGCCGTGCCGACGACTACTCCGAGGCTCGGGGCCAGGCGGTGATGGATCAGGAAGAGATCACCATTGCTATTGACCTGAAGCGGGGCAATGTCCGAGAAACGGTCTGGACCTGTGATTTTTCCCATGATTACGTGACCATCAATGCCGAATACCGTACCTGAGTCTGTCGAGGGTCTTTCGGCTAACCGTAAGACTGTTCATGTAGCGGTGGGCGTGATCGTTCGCGATGGTCGTGTCCTGATTGCAAGGCGCCCGGACAAAGCCCATCAGGGCGGTTTGCTGGAGTTTCCGGGTGGTAAGGTCGAGCCCGGAGAAACCGTCCAGCAGGCACTGTGTCGGGAAATCGCCGAAGAGACCGGGCTGGTTCTGACTGAGGACAGCCTGGAGCCGGTGATTGGCATACGTCACGACTACGGCGACAAGTGTGTGTTTCTTGATGTCTGGTCAAGCCACTCGGCTCAGGGCGAGCCAGAGGGGAAAGAAGGTCAGCCGGTCAGCTGGCTGGCTCCTGAGGCGCTCAAGGACGAAGAGTTTCCTGCCGCTAACCGGCCCATCATCAGGGCGCTGCGATTGCCCCATCGGCTGGCGGTTACCGGAACAATTGAGGATGCGCCGGCAGGCCTGGCCAGACTCGGTGCCGCTCTCGACCGGGGGCAGCTGGATTCACTGGTGGTGCTTCGCGCTCCGACCCTCTCCGGGGCTGCGTACCTTGAGCTGGCCGTAGCGGCTCTGGGCGGGTGCCGGGAAAGGGGCGTCGGGTTGATTCTGCATGGGGCGGCAGACCTGTGTCGGGCCGTTCCAGATGTCCAGGGCGTTCACCTGCCCTGGCGCGAGGCGCAGCAGCATTCAGAACGCCCTGTCAGCGACGATTACTGGTTGGGTGTATCTTGCCATAGTGCTGAGCAATTGCGCCATGCAGAGCGCCTGGGGGCGGATTACGTGTTCCTGGGTAATGTACTGGAGACGCCCAGCCATCCGGGGCAACCCGGAATCGGGTGGGCTGCTTTTCAGGCGTTGGCCGCAACGGCAAATGTGCCGGTTTACGGTATCGGAGGTCTCGGACCTGAGCACCAGTCCCGGGCCCGCGCGCTTGGCGGCCAGGGCGTGGCTGGTATCGGTTTCTGGTGGTAGCCATCTGTGGCCCGGGGCGATTACGGATTCCAACCAGGCCCGGGCCATGCCAAAGTAACCTCTTCAACAGATCAATCGGAGTTTTCTGTGACAAAACTGACCCATCTGGATGACAAGGGTGAAGCCCGAATGGTGGATGTCACCGACAAAGCGGTGACGGAACGCGAGGCCAGAGCCGAGGCCTGTGTCCGGATGGCTCCGGAAACCCTGAGAATGATCCTGGAAGGTGAGCACCCCAAGGGTGATGTGCTGGCGACGGCCAGGATAGCAGGCATCATGGCTGCGAAACGAACCCACGACCTGATTCCCCTGTGCCATGCGCTTAACCTGACCTCCGTGAAAGTCGAACTGAGGGCTGGCGATGATGGCGCATCGGTGGCGATCGAGACCCGGTGCAAGCTGGCTGGTCAGACCGGTGTTGAAATGGAAGCGCTGACGGCCGCGAGTGTGGCCGCCCTGACCATTTACGACATGTGCAAGGCGGTCGACAAAGGCATGGTGATCGATACTCTGCGCCTGCTGGAAAAGAAAGGCGGCCGCTCCGGCCACTGGCAGGCCCGGGAGCAATGATCTGAAGCCTGGCGGCGACCGTAACCTTTCGGGTACTGCATAATCCGGAGGGGAACTGTGTCGACACTACGCCAGGCAAGCAGCCGCATGATAGAATGCCCGCCCAATTTATCCGAACCACGAGGAAACACAGTGGCTGTTCGTTACATTGAAACCTGCCGTTTGCCCACCCCCTTTGGTGTGTTTGATATGCACGGCTTTGAGGAGCCGGACACCGGGAAGGAGCATGTGGCGCTGACGTTGGGGGACATTGATAGCGCAGAACCACTGCTGGCACGGACCCACTCGGAGTGTCTGACGGGCGATGCCCTGTACAGCATGCGTTGTGACTGTGGTTATCAGCTGGAAGAAGCGTTGCGCAGTATCGCCCGGGAGGGTCGGGGTATTCTGATGTACTTGCGGCAGGAAGGCCGCGGTATCGGATTGCTGAACAAGATCCGGGCCTACCGTCTGCAGGACCAGGGCGCCGACACCGTGGAAGCGAATGAGCGTCTGGGCTTTGGCGCAGATCTCCGGGATTACAGCATGTGCAAGGACATGCTTGAGCACCTGGGCATCAAAAGCCTGCGATTGATGACCAACAATCCGCGCAAAGTGAAGGCGCTGGAATCCTACGGCATCAACATTGCCGAGCGCGTGCCTCTGCATGTGGGCCGCAATCCGCACAACGAGCACTACCTGAATACAAAACAGAGCAAACTGGGCCACTGGCTGGAAACCCACCAGGATGACGACCCGGTCTGATCGACCTCTGGCGGATCAGTTGTGATCCGCCTTCGTTCCCGAGTTATTTAGCCGCCACCACTGTCGGGTATCCGAGCTGCTCCATTCGCGTGGCAATGCTGCGAAGAATGCCTTCGGCATCCAGCCCACAGTCCCGCAGTAATTCCTTATGCTGACCGTGTTCAACGAACGCGTCCGGCAGTCCCAGTTGTAATACCGGCATGGAAACCTGGCGGGCATTCAGGAATTCCGTCACCGCGCTGCCCGCGCCACCGGCAATAACGTTTTCTTCCAGGGTGACCAGCAGGTTGTGGGTTTCCGCCAGTTTCAGTACCAGGGCCTCATCCAGAGGCTTGACGAAGCGCATGTCGGCGACCGTGGCGCCCAAGGCTTCTGCTGCCTCCAGTCCCGGCGCCAACAGAGTGCCGAAATTAAGGATGGCAATACCGCTACCGTCGCGTACGCGCCGGCCCTTGCCGATGGGCAGTGGGGTGAGTTGCTGCTGGATTTCGGCCCCAGGTCCGGTTCCCCGGGGGTAGCGAACGGCAGCCGGGCCGCTGTATTCAAGGCCGGTGTGCAGTAGCTGTCGGGTTTCGTTTTCGTCCGACGGCGTCATCACCAGCATGTTGGGAATGCAGCGTAGATAGCTGATGTCGAAGGCGCCAGCGTGGGTGGGGCCGTCTTCGCCGACCAGGCCCGCACGATCAATGGCAAACAGGACGTCCAGGTTCTGGATGGCGACATCGTGTACCAACTGGTCATAGGCTCGCTGCAGAAATGTTGAGTAAATGGCCACGACCGGCTTGGCACCATCGCAAGCCAGACCTGCCGCCAGGGTGACGGCATGCTGCTCGGCAATGGCGACATCAAAATAGCGATCCGGGAAACGCTCTGAAAAGGCCAGCAGGTCTGAACCCTCGCACATGGCGGGGGTAATTCCGGCTACCCGGCTGTCCTGTTCGGCGGCATCGCATAGCCACTGCCCGAAGACGTTGGCGTATTTCGGGCTGGCCGGTTTCGGCTTCACCGGTTCCGGCTTGCTGGCGGGCACCGGTTCAATCTTGTTGATGGCATGGTAGCCAATCGGGTCCGCTTCGGCAGGGGCAAAACCTTTGCCTTTGGTTGTGACCACGTGCAGGAACTGCGGGCCTTCCAGCTCACGGATGTTCTCCAGGGTTTCCACCAGCAAGGGCAGGTCGTGGCCGTCGATGGGGCCAATATAGTTGAACCCCAGCTCCTCAAACAGTGTGCCGGGCGCAATCATACCCTTGAAATGTTCTTCGGTTTTCTTTGCCAGGGCCATCAGGTGAGGGGTGCCTTTGAGCACCTTCTTGCTGCTGTCGCGCACCTGATTGTAGGTACGGCTGGAGAGCAGCTTGGCGAAATAGTTGGAAAGCCCGCCGACGTTGCGTGAAATCGACATGTCGTTGTCGTTCAGCACCACCAGCATGTCGGCATGAAGGTGTCCGGCATGATTCAGGGCTTCAAAGGCCATACCCGCGGTCATGGCACCATCCCCGATAACGGCAATGCTCTTGCGGCCGGTTTTCTGCATCCGGGCGGCGATTGCCATGCCCAGTGCCGCGCTGATGGATGTGCTCGAATGACCTACGCCGAAGGTGTCGTACTCGCTCTCTGCCCGTTTCGGGAAGCCGGCCAGGCCTCCTTTACGGCGAATGCTACCCATTTGTTCCTTGCGACCGGTCAGGATCTTGTGGGGGTAGGCCTGGTGGCCGACGTCCCATACCAGCCGGTCTTCGGGGGTATTGAACACGTAGTGCAGGGCCACCGTCAGCTCAAGCACACCAAGGCCTGCGCCGAAATGACCACCGGTCTGGCCAACTGACCACAGCAAGAACGCTCGCAATTCCCTGGCCAGCCGGGGCAAGTCCTCCGCTGGCAGCTCACGCAGCTGGGATGGCACGTCTATCCGGTCGAGCAGTGGCGTATTGGGCCGCTGCGACGGGATTTCCCTGAAAATGTATGTGTCCTGCATCAGCTCGGGTCTTTATCGGAATGTGAGTTCTATGGCTGGCATTATAAGGGAACAGGCGACCCGGTTTCATACATCCCGGGCCAGTTGTTACAAAATGGTGATGCTTTGGCCTTGTAAATGGTTCAGTGGCTGCGCGCCACCACGTAGTCAGCCATGGCCCTGAGGGTGTCGGCTTCCGGGCCGAAGCTCTCCAGTGCGCCCAGGGCTTCATCAAGAAGCCGGGCCAGGTGCTGGCGTGCCCCGTCGATACCCAGTAATGCCGGATACGTGGGTTTCGCCTTGGCCACATCGGAGCCCTGGCGCTTGCCGATAATCTCGGTGTCGCCCTCGATGTCCAGAAGATCATCCTGCACCTGAAACGCAAGCCCCAGCGCGCTGGCGTAATCGGTCAGGTTGGTCAGCTGGCGTTCGGTCACGGTCTCGGAGGTGAGTGCGCCCAGACGAACACTGGCTTCGATCAGGGCGCCGGTTTTGTGCCGGTGCATGGCTTCCAGTTGTTCTACGCTCAGTTGCCGCCCCACCGATTCCAGATCAATGGCCTGACCGCCAACCATGCCCTGATGACCACTGGCGCGGGCCAGCTCTGAAATCATGGCCACGCGTTGTCGGTCTGACAACGCCGGCGCTTCTGACAGTAACGCGAATGCCAGTGTTTGCAGCGCATCCCCGGCCAGAATGGCAGAGGCTTCGTCAAAGGCGATGTGGGCGGTCGGTCGGCCCCGGCGAAGATCATCATCGTCCATGGCCGGCAGGTCATCGTGGACCAGGGAATAGGCGTGGATCAGTTCCAGGGCGCAGGCTGGCGCCAGGGCTGTGCTGTCGTGGCTGCCCATGGCCCGGGCGGCCGCCATGCAGAGGGCCGGGCGTACCCGTTTGCCGCCGCCCAGCACGCTGTAGCGCATGGTTTCCTGGAGCCTTTCTGAGGTGGTATTCCGGGTAAGACTGCGGTCCAGTTCCTGGTCAACCTGTTGGCGGCACTGGTCCAGATAGGCCTCTGCCTGGCGGATGCGATGGTCCATCACTGCTCGTCGTCTGCCGAGAAAGGTCGGGTTTCCAGTGTGCCGTCACTGTTCTGTACCAGCTGCTCGACCCGCTGTTCGGCGGATTTCAGGGCGCTCTGGCATTCCCTTGTCAGTTTAACGCCGCGCTCGAAAGCCGCCAGGGATTGTTCCAGGGACAGCTCGCCCTGCTCCAGGTCACGAACCAGTTGTTCCAGTTCGTTCAGGGATTTCTCAAAGTCGGCTATGGAAGCGCTGCTGGTGTTCTCGCCGGCCATGGGGCGACCTCCGGTCGGGTGTTTCGGAAATTGCGCGGATTATATCAGAGTCGGTTTGCTATCGCTGCCAGCTGAATTGCCGTTTTTCCAGTGTCTGGGCATTGGGCCCCCAGGATTGTTCTGTCACCCTGACTTCGCCCTGTGCATCCACCGTAACGATGGTAGTGGCCCGTGTGCCGTAGTCACTGCCGACAATGAACGGTGACGATAAAAACCGTTCGGTCTCAAGTCCCACGCCGGTATCGGGAAGCATGGCGTCGGGTGCCGGGCTGGTGTCCTGAAGCAGGGGCAGGAGCTCGGCATGCAAAGCCTCGGTACGGTCGCTCGCCGCTTCAACCGCGGAGGCAAAGGCCGTTCTCAGGCGCAGCAGTTTGGGCCAGGGTGTCTGTAAGAGATGGTTGCTCAGGCCAAAGCTGCCACGGAATAGTTGGCGCCCGGGGTGCGCGTCGCGGTTGCTGTAATACCAGCCACCACGTTCTGTCAGAGACACCAGGTTAAAGCCGGCATACCGATCTGTCTCGCCGTTCAGGGCCGCGCCTAGTTCGCTGGCGGGTTCTGCCAGCGCGCGAACGGGAAGTTCGCCCCGGCTGGAGCGGCCGGTTTCCGGGCTGCCTTCTCGCACGTTGGTTACGGCAGCGACCTGACCGTCCGCGCTGATCGCCAGCCAGGTTCCGCCGGAAGCAAGATCCCGGCCTGCCAGAATGTGCTGGCCGTTATCCGCCTGCCACCAGTCCATGGCGGCCGTAGGGCGGCGGAAGAATTCATCCCGATTGGCAGCAACCACCAGGGGAAAACGGGGGTTCTGGCCGATGGCAAAGGCAATTAGGCACATGGGTGAACGGAATTCCTTGGATGCGTGGGCTGAAGTTGCAGGCATTCCTGCGTATCATACCAGCCTGATCTGAGCCGGGGTGGTCTGTAACCATGAGCATGATAGGCATCATCATACTGTATCTTCTGTTGGGCGCATTGGCGGGCACCATGGCCGGCCTGTTTGGCATTGGGGGCGGGCTGGTGATTGTGCCGGTGCTGATCTTCAGTTTCGGGCTACAGGGCATTAGCCCGGAGATTGCTGCCCACCTTGCCGTCGGTACGTCGTTGGCCACCATTGTGTTCACCTCCATCAGTTCCATACGCACACATCACCAGCATGGTGCGGTGCGTTGGGATCTGTTTCGCCCCATGACCGTTGGTATTGTGGTCGGTGCCGTGCTTGGTGCCTGGACTGCGGCAATGCTAAGCGGCCCGGTGCTGGAAACCATTATCGGGGTGTTTGTCATTCTGGTGGCACTGAAGATGATTCTTGAGGTTAATCCGAAACCGGGGCGGGATGTTCCGGGCACCACCGGGCTGGGTGCTGCCGGCGGCATCATTGGCTGGGCGTCGGCTATCTTCGGTATTGGTGGTGGCACCCTGACCGTGCCCTATTTAAGCTGGTGCAACGTCAAAATGCAGCAGGCGGTGGCGACGTCGGCGGCCTGCGGCTTCCCGATTGCAATTGCGGGCGCCCTGGCCAATGTCTGGACCGGCTGGCAGGATCCCCATCTGCCCGAGCTGAGTCTTGGTTTTATCTACCTGCCGGCGTTGGTGGGTGTGGTCGCCACCAGTGTGTTCTTTGCACGCATCGGCGCCGGGCTGGCCCATCGTCTGGATGGACGCCTGCTCAAGCGCATCTTTGCCATTATGCTGGTTCTGGTTGGTTTACGGTTTCTTCTGAGCTGAGAGAGCATTCATGCTGCAACATCCACAGTTTGACCCGGTGGCGATCGCCCTTGGGCCGTTGAAAATTCACTGGTACGGCCTGACCTATCTGGTCGGGTTTGC
>NZ_DIHV01000072.1:0-18598 GCF_002420325.1 Marinobacter sp. UBA5687 | reverse complement strand
GATGATGCGCATGCCCTTGGTGGAAACGCGCAGCTTCACGAAACGCTTCTCGGACTCAACCCAGAAACGGTGGTTCTGCAGATTCGGCAGAAAACGACGACGAGTGTGGTTCATCGCGTGGGAAACGTTGTTACCGGTAACCGGACGCTTACCGGTAACCTGACAAACTCTGGACATACTTGCCTCCGACCTGAGCAATGGTCTCTATCAATACGAATTCGTTTTTAATGCGTCTCTGGTTGCTCCGGAGCCATACCTGCTGCCGGTTTGCGCTTCTGAAACAGAACGCTGCTCGCCAGACGCCGCCAGAAAGGGACGCTTTTATACCAGAACTGGCCGACCAACGCAAAAAATTGTTGGGAATTTGGCCAGTTTCGGGGCGGTATCCTTCACGGGGCTACATCAATCCTCGTTCAGCAAGGGATATTACCTCACCGTGGCCGATAACCATATGGTCAAGAACCCTGATATCGACCAGTCCCAGGGCCTCTTTCAGCCGGCGGGTCAGGGAAATGTCAGCCTGGCTTGGCTCGGCCACGCCTGACGGATGGTTGTGGGCAAAGATGACCGCGGCGGCATTGTCCTCCAGAGCCTGGCGCACCACCTCCCGGGGGTAAACCGCTGCGCCGTCTATCGTACCCCGGAACAGTTCCCGGTACTGGATGACCCGGTGACGGTTATCCAGGAATAGGCCGGCGAACACTTCATGAGGATAAGTGCCCAGGCGGCTGGTGAGAAAGCGCCGGGTATCTTCCGGTGAGCGCAGCGGATCGCCCTGGCGCAGCGGCTCGTCCATCACTCGCCTCGCCATTTCCATGGCAGCCTGCACCTGGGCATATTTGGCGGTGCCCAGGCCTTTGACCTCGCAGAATTGTCGGCGGGAAGCGGTCATCAGGCCGCGCAGTCCGGAAAATTCGGTGATCAGGTGTCGGGCCAGTGCCATCACCGGCATGCCGGTGGTACCGGTACGCAGGAAAATGGCCAGGAGTTCGGCATCTGACAATGATTCAGGGCCGTGAGTGAGCAATCGCTCACGGGGCCGCTCATCGGCGGGCCAATGGCTGGGTGGCATGTTTGCTTCCTTGCTGGTTTCGGGGAGTGCGTCCTGCACCGGGTTCTCGAAATTACAAAGGTTACTCCAAAAGGTAACATTTGGTAAACGAACAGGGGTTCTAGCAGGCTGCCCGTCTGCGCTCGGCATGCTATCTTATAACTCTTTCATTTTACGGGATTACGGAGCCCGCATGACCGCCAAGCGAATATTGTTGGGAATAACCGGTGGTATCGCCGCCTATAAAAGTGCGGAGCTGGTTCGACTGCTGAAAAAAGCGGGGCACGAAGTCCGGGTTGTCATGACCCGGGGGGCGGAGGCATTTGTTGCGCCGCTGACCTATCAGGCTCTGAGCGGCGAACCGGTGCGCTCCTCGCTGCTTGACCCGGAAGCCGAGGCTGGCATGGGGCACATCGAGCTGGCCAAGTGGGCCGATCAGGTTGTGGTAGCGCCGGCGTCTGCGGATTTTATGGCCCGTCTGGCCCATGGGCTGGCCGATGACCTGTTGACCACGGTCTGTTGCGCCACCGAAGCGCCGATAGCGTTGGCCCCCGCAATGAACCAGGCCATGTGGAAGAACTTCCGTACCCAGCGGAATCTGGCGCTGTTGACGGAAGACCCGCAGATTACCGTCTGGGGACCGGACCAGGGCGAACAGGCCTGCGGTGATACCGGTCCTGGGCGCATGCTTGAGCCGGAACGTCTGGCTCGTCTGGTAAACGGAGAGGGCGTGGTTGAAACTACCGGGCCGCTGTCTGGCAAACGGTTGGTGATCACGGCCGGGCCAACCCGGGAGCCGATCGATCCGGTGCGCTACATTACCAATCACAGCTCGGGCAAGATGGGCTATGCCCTGGCCGGTGCAGCCGTTGCCGCCGGAGCCGAGGTGGTGCTTGTCAGTGGACCTGTCAGTTTGTCGGCCCCAGCGGGGGTTGATGTCCGGCCTGTCAGCACCGCTCAGGAGATGCTGGAAGCCGCCAGCAAGGCGGTCGATGAAGGCTGCGATATCTTTATCGCCACGGCCGCGGTGGCAGATTACCGGCCCGAGGTGTTCGCCAGCGAGAAAATCAAGAAAACCAACGACAACATGAGCCTGGCGCTGGTCCGTAACCCCGATACCCTGGCGACCATCGCGGCCCGGGCCGATGCGCCGTTTACGGTTGGCTTTGCCGCTGAGACCACGGACGTGGCGCGCTATGCGACCGACAAGATGCAGCGCAAGAAACTCAACATGATTATCGCCAACGATGTGTCCGTTCCCGGGCTCGGCTTCAGCAGCGATCGAAATGCGGTTACGGTGTTCTGGCCTGCGGGTTCGGAATCCATCGGGCCGGACAGCAAACAGGCGATCGCTGCCCGTCTGGTGGCGTTGATTGCAGACCACAGCAACAGGATTGAACAGGCATGAGTAAAAGAAAGTTTGAGGTACGGGTTCTGGATGATCGCATTGGTACCGCGATTCCGTTTCCCGAATACGCTACGGAAGGCTCTGCAGGCCTTGATCTCCGGGCGGCATTAAAGGAAGCCAAGACCGTTATGCCGGGTGAGACCCACCTGATTCCCACCGGCCTGTCTGTGCATATTGCTGACCCGGGGTTGGCTGCCATGATCCTGCCCCGGAGCGGACTCGGACACAAGCATGGGATCGTGCTCGGCAATCTGGTGGGATTGATCGATTCTGACTACCAGGGCGAGTTGATGGTGTCCTGCTGGAACCGGGGCCAGACGCCATTCACCATCGAGGTGGGCGAACGTATTGCCCAGATGGTGCTGGTGCCTGTGGTACAGGCGGATTTCGAGATTGTGACCGAATTTGATGCCAGTGACCGGGGTGAAGGTGGCTTTGGCTCCACTGGGAGCCACTGAGTCGGGCATCTTTACCTGGCAGCGAGATAACTGGCCGGCGTCTATACTCAGCGGATACAGACCTATCCGGGAAAGAAAATAACTGCGGGATGCATTATGAAATTCGCCAAGAAAAAAACCAACGCGTCTTCCGGTGATGAGCAGCCGGAGAAGAAACCCGGAAAGAAACAGAAACCGTCCAAAACGTCAAAAGAAGCGGCTGGCTCCGGTTTAAAGAAACTCGGATCGGTTGGGTTGAATCAATCGCTGGTGGTACTGGTGGCCGGCGTGGTCGCGGTGGTGCTGGCCCATTTTCTGGTGGTGGTGCCCGCGGGGGAGGCCCGCTATGAGGCGGCCAGCGCCATGGAAGTGGACAGTGCGCAACGGCGCCTGAATCAGTCACTGACGGCGCTGCAGGAACAGGTTCGGGCGGTGGCGAACCAGCGTTACGCTGCCCTTGCTCTGGCCGAGCGGTCTGATCTGGCCAATCTCGCCGGACAATTGCAAACGGCGCTGCCCGGTTCCGCTCAGGTGTTTGTCTTCCCTTACCGGGAAGTGCCCCGGACCGGTAACGGCGATACCCTGCTGGGATTTGCGGGCCTGGAACTGGCCCGGCGGGCAGAAAATGGACAGAACCTGTTGCCGGACGCCTTCCCCCGCGACAATCAGTGGTATCTGCAATTTGCCGCGGCAGTGCGTCATCCCACAAGCAATGCCGTGGTTGGTAGCGTGCTGGCGGTTTTTGAAGCCTCCCACATACGGCCAATGCTGGCCGTGAGCAACCCGCAACTCGGGGGCCAGCTGTCACTGGTCCAATCCGTGTCCGGCGCTTCACGAACGGTGGCCAGCGCCGGTAACGGCAGCGGCCCTGAGCTGTCTCGCACCCTGATCAACCCGGACTGGTCCGTCCGTTACCAACCGGCCTCGGCACCGGTGGCGCCGGTAAGCACCATTCTCCTGGCGATTCTGGTGGGGGTGCCTGCGCTGGTGGCGGCGATTCTGGTCTGGATGCTTCTTGGCAACGCGCAGCGTGGAATACGTCAGGATGTGACCGCGCTCATTCAGTGGGCCCACAAGGTGTTCGGAGGCGAGCGGATGAAACTGCCGGCTCTGCGCTGGGATATGGTGGCGTCCACCGGAGAAGTGCTGTTCCGTCTGTCCCAGATGGTTGAGAAGCGGGTGGCCAAGGCCGCGGAGTCGGCTGCGCCCAAAGCGGCTCCTGCCCGCCGCAAGGCAGCGACGGCGGAGGATGAACCACTCTTTCAGGACAAGGACATGCCGGACATTGACATGCTCGATGGTGACGAGGATGTGCTCGGCTTTGGTGGCTCCGAGGATTCCCTGTTCGACGAGGACATTCCTGAAGTTGCTGAGGCCGAGGTGCCTTCGGTTCAGATCAACCCGGAAATCTTCCGCGCCTATGACATCCGGGGCATCGTTGGTCAGACCCTTTCGGCAGAGGTGGTTGAAGTCATTGGTCGCGCGATCGGCTCGGAAGCGACCGAGCGTGGTGTCACAGATATCTGTATTGGCTACGATGGCCGGCACTCCAGTCCGGAATTGGCTGATGCCCTGGGGCGCGGCATCATGGCGACCGGTTGTAACATCATTCATCTGGGGGCCATACCTACGCCGGTGCTGTACTTTGCAACCCATCACCTGCAGACCGGTTCTGGCGTTATGGTGACCGGTAGCCATAATCCAGCCAACTATAACGGCCTGAAGATCATGCTGGGCGGAGAGACCCTGTCTGGTGAAGCTATCCAGAAGCTGTACCAGCGCATCCAGACCGCCGACCTTGCCAGAGGGCAGGGTGAGCAATCCCGGGACGACGTACGCCGCGCCTATCTGGACCGTATCGTCGGTGATATTGCTGTGGCGGCGCCGTTGAAAGTGGTGGTCGATGCCGGTAACGGCATTGCCGGAGAGCTGGGCCCCATGCTGGTTGAGGAACTGGGCTGTGAAGTCACGCCACTGTATTGTGAAGTGGACGGTGATTTCCCGAATCATCACCCGGACCCCGGCAAACCCGCGAACCTGCAGGACCTGATTGCCAAGGTTAAGGAGACCGGCGCCGATATCGGGCTGGCCTTTGATGGCGATGGTGATCGTCTGGGCGTGGTTACCAATACCGGCAAGATCATCTGGCCGGATCGCCTGCTGATGCTCTTTGCCAGGGATGTGGTGTCCCGCAATCCCGGCGCGGATGTGCTCTATGACGTGAAGTGCAGCCGCCGGCTGGCCAGCGTGATCTCGGAAGCTGGAGGGCGCCCGATCATGTGGAAAACCGGCCATTCCCTGATGAAAGCGAAAATGAAGGAAACCGGCGCCCTGCTGGCGGGCGAAATGAGCGGACACGTTTTCTTCGGCGAACGCTGGTACGGCTTTGACGATGGCCTTTACTCGGCTGCCCGGCTGCTGGAAATCCTGGGCATTGAGGATCGTCACTCCGATGAAGTCTTTGAAGACTTCCCCGAGGATATCAGTACCCCTGAGCTGAATGTCGAGGTGACCGAGAGCGACAAGTTCGCCATCATTGAACGGCTAGGTCAGCAGGCGGATTTTGGTGACGGCAATATCAGTACCATTGATGGCATTCGGGTAGATTATGCCGATGGCTGGGGGCTATGCCGTGCGTCCAATACCACGCCGGTTCTGGTTCTGCGCTTCGAAGCCGAAACCGAACAGGCACTGGAGCGGATCAAATCCGTGTTCCGGGAGCAACTGCAGAAAGCGGCACCAGACCTGGTGGCGGAATTCTGAAACCCATTACTGTCGTAAGGATTAACACAACATCATGGCGCTGGATCGTGAAACAGCAATGCAGGTGGCCTCGGTACTGAGCCGGGGCCTGCCCTATATCCAACGGTTTACCGGCAAGACGGTCGTGATCAAATACGGCGGCAACGCCATGGAGAACGAAGACCTGAAAAGCAGTTTCGCCCGGGACGTGGTGCTGATGAAGCTGGTGGGGATCAACCCTATCGTGGTTCACGGCGGCGGCCCCCAGATCGGAGAGCTGCTGGAACGCCTGAATATCCAGTCCCGCTTTGTTAACGGCATGCGGGTTACCGATGCGGAGACCATGGACGTGGTCGAAATGGTGCTCGGCGGCCAGGTGAACAAAGAAATCGTTTCCCTGATCAATGCCCACGGAGGCACCGCGGTGGGCCTGACCGGTAAGGATGCCAATCTGATCCGGGCCCGGAAGCTGGAAGTGGTCAATCGCTCGCCGGAGCTGGAGCGGCCTGAAATCATCGATATTGGCCATGTTGGCGAGGTGGCAAGCGTCAACGTGGATGTTATCGACATGCTGACCCGCAGCAACGTGATCCCGGTTATCGCGCCCATCGGTGTCGGGCCGGATGGCGCTTCCTACAACATCAATGCGGACCTGGTAGCCGGCAAGGTGGCAGAAGCCATGAAGGCGGAAAAGCTGATCCTGCTGACCAATGTCTCCGGCCTCAAGAGCAAGGAAGACAAAGTGCTGACCGGCCTGACCGCCCAGCAGGTGAACGATCTGATTGAAGACGGCACCATCCATGGCGGTATGTTGCCAAAAATCCGCTGTGCCCTGAGTGCGGTGGAAAACGGCGTGCGCACCTCCCACATCATCGACGGACGTGTGGCCCACGCCTGCCTGCTGGAAATCTTCACCGACGAGGGTGTCGGTACGCTGATTTCCCGTAACTGATACTTCTGGCCGGGAGTTACCGGATGAAACGCCTGCTGTCATTTCTCGTTATCACAGGAATAGTGGCCTTCGCCGGCTTTAAAGCTGGCGTCTGGTGGCTGACGGACCAGCGTCTGGCAGAGGCGCGCACGGTACTATCGGAATCCGGTGTACTCGAGCGGGGGAGCATCAGCTCCTCTGTGGATGGCCGGGTCATCCTCCGACAGGCGCACTGGGAGGACTTCCAGCTTACTCAGCCATTGCAGATGGACCTGATTGAACTGGAAACCGGCTCTCCAATCGCTCTGTTGACCACACTGATGAGCCCTGACAGCTTGCCGGCCAGTTGGCGGCTATCCGTTGAGCGCGCCAGCATTACGCTGGAACCTACCATGTTCCGGAACTGGGTGACGGCGGCGCCGGATGAAACTGCCCAGGCCCCGCTAGCCAATCTGTCCTGTGCGCCGGACCCAAGGCAGCAACTGGGCAGTGGGGATTTGATGCGTATGGGGATTCCTGATATCCGGGGCGACATGTTGCTGGAGCAGACCCCCGATGCCCTGCGTTTTGAACTGAATACCCGTGAAACCGGAAGCCTGGAGCTGGTTTGGCCAGACGCCAGACTGACCATGGGCAATCTGGCCGACCCGGCCTCCATGGGGGCCGGGCCACTGCAACTGACCGTTCGTGACGCGGGTCTGATGCGCCGCCTCTCTGCCTATTGTGCCCGCGAGACCGGGCTGGAGGTCAGCGACTGGGCCGGGCGGGGTGTCGCGGCATTGGAGAAAGGGCTGCAGGCTCGGGGCCTGGAAGCCAGTCCGCAATTGCTGGCACTGTATCGGCAATGGCTGACCGAAGGGGGTGAGGTGACCATGATGCTTGCACCCGGCTCGGAAACCTTCGGGCTGCCCGTACGCACCGATTCGGAAAACACCGTCAGCCTGCGCGTATCCTATAACGGTGCCACCGTGCCGGATGTGTACCTGACCGAAATGCAACGGGTGGAACCAGCATTGCCTGCGCAGGCAATGGAGCCTGTGGTACCGCCGGAAGACCCGGATTTTGAGCAGTGGTACCCTGACAGTGTTGAGAACGCCAATACCTGGCTTGGCCGGCGCGTAAAGGTTACGCTCTCGAATGAAAACCAGGTTGAGGGGCGACTGGTCAGCGTTGGCGAGCGGGATATGGAAATCGCCCGCACAGTGGCCGGGGGCGAAGTGGCGTACCCCATTCTGATTCGTGCCATTACACAATTTGAAGTCTGGCGCCGGGGCCGCCCGGAATAGCGCCGGGACGGGAGGCAATAAGTGACCGCAAGCGCAAGCACAGGGGTGCCGGGTATCAGGGACATGCTGGCCCGGCTGATTTCATTGCCATCCATCAGCAGTGCCTCGCCGGAGTGGGATCACAGTAACGAGGGTGTGGTCCGCCTGCTGGCAGAGTGGCTCGAACCCCTGGGGTTTACCGTCGAGATCATGGAGGTGCCGGGCATGCCCGGCAAGTTCAATCTGATCGCCACTCTGGGTAGCGGTCCGGGTGGGCTGGTACTCTCAGGCCATACCGACACCGTACCGTTTGACGACAAACGCTGGCAAAGTGATCCGTTCAGTCTCACGGAAAAGGACAACCGCTGGTACGGTCTGGGCACCTGCGATATGAAGGGCTTTTTCCCGCTGGCCATTGAAGCCGCCAGGGCCTTTGCCGGCGAGCCCTTGCAGCAGCCACTGATTATCCTGGCCACTGCTGACGAAGAAAGCTCGATGAATGGCGCCCGGGCACTGGCAGAAGCCGGCAAACCGAAAGCCCGTTACGCGGTGATCGGCGAGCCCACCAATCTCAAACCAGTGCGCATGCACAAGGGCATCATGATGGAGCGGTTGCGGTTTGACGGGCAATCGGGCCATTCCTCCAACCCGGCCCTGGGCCGCAACGCGCTGGAAGGCATGCACGAGGCGCTCGGCGAACTGCTGGCCCTGCGCAGCGAATGGCAGGAAAAGTACCGCAACCCCAACTTCGAGGTACAGGTGCCCACCCTGAACCTGGGCTGTATCCACGGTGGTGACAATCCCAATCGCATCTGCGCCCAATGCGAATTGCACTTCGACCTGCGTCCGCTGCCGGGCATGAACATGGACACCCTGCGCCAGGCGATTCTTGACCGGATGCAGCCTCTGGCCGAGCGGCGGGAACTCAAACTCACGTTTGCCCCCCTGTTTGACGGCGTGCCGCCGTTTGAAACCCCGGCCGACGCCGCTCTGGTCAAAGCCTGTGAGAAACTCACGGGGCACACGGCACACGCCGTTGCTTTTGCCACGGAGGCACCCTGGCTGCAGAAACTGGGGTTGGAGACCCTGGTGATGGGGCCTGGTTCGATCGACCAGGCGCACCAGCCGGACGAGTTTCTGGAACTGTCCCAGTTGCAGCCGACGGTGGATATCCTCAAGGGATTGATCAAAAGGTTCTGTCTTTGAGTAGACTAGCGGTAAGGCGGGCGGAAAACTGTCCCGGCATTCGCCATTCTTGGCAAGCATTATCAGGGTATAAGGAATAAAGGTTTGAAATCAAACGACTGGCTGCACGGATTCCGCCATTCCTCTCCGTACATCAACGCCCATCGCGGCCGAACCGTCGTCCTGACCATGCCCGGGGATGCCATCGAGCACCGCAATTTTATCAACATCATCCACGACATCGCTCTGCTCAGCAGCCTTGGCGTCAAGTTGGTGGTGGCGTTTGGTGGCCGCCCCCAGATTCAGTCGCGACTGGATGATGCCGGCCTGGAATCCTCCTTCGCACGGGGCTTGCGCATCACCCCCGATAACCATCTGCCGATGGTTATGGAAGCCATTGGCGGGCTCAGGGCCTACCTGGAAAGCCAGCTCTCCATGGGGTTGGTGAATTCACCCATGCACAACGCCCGGATTCGGGTCAGCAGCGGCAACTACGTCACCGCCAAACCCGTTGGCGTGCTGGATGGCATTGATTTTGGCTACACCGGCCGCGTTCGCCGTGTTGATACCCGTGGCATCGAGCAGTTGCTGGAGCTGGGGCATATTGTTTTGTTGCCGCCAATGGGCTATTCGCCCACCGGTGATGCCTTCAACCTTTCCTATGAGGACGTTGGCAGCCAGGTGGCCGCAGCGCTGCAGGCGGAGAAGCTGATTGTCTTCATCGACGACGAAGGCCTGCTCGAAGAAGATGGTAGCCTGATACGTGAGTTGTCCGCCCGTCAGGCCTCCGAGCGCTTGAACGACAATGCCGTCACCGGTCACGACGCGGCCCTGCTCAAGGCCGCCTGCGATGCCTGTGTCAAAGGCGTTCGGCGTGCCCACATCATCAGTTATGTCGAAGACGGCGCCCTGCTGGAAGAGCTGTTTACCCGCGATGGTTCCGGCACCCTGGTCAGCGGTGATAACTACGAACAGATTCGCCAGGCGCGGGTAGAAGATATCGGTGGCATTCTGGAGCTGATTCAGCCGCTGGAAGAGCAGGGCGTGCTGGTTCGCCGCTCCCGGGAAATGCTGGAAACCGAAATCGACCGGTTTGTGGTGGCGGAACGGGACGGCACCATTGTCGGCTGCGCCGCGCTGTACCATTATCCGGAGGAGGGCGCCGGGGAGTTATCCTGTTTTGCGGTCGACCCCTCCTACCGCCGTGCCGGCCGTGGCGACGAGATTCTCGCCATGGTTGAAAAGCTGGCCCGGGGCCAGGGCGTCCACAAACTGTTCGTGCTGACTACTCAAACCGAACACTGGTTCCGGGAACGCGGTTTCCTGCCTACCGCTGTGCAGGATCTGCCGGGGCCAAAGCTGGCTTCATACAACACCCAGCGTAATTCAAAGGTGTTCTACAAACCGCTCTGACAGTAATTCCAGCTGTGCAGTGCGACTGTCCGCCGGCTGTAGGGAAAGCTCCTCGACAGCCCGGTAAAAATCGTGGAAGCGGTAGTTCAGCTCTTTCAGCATCTGTCGGAAGGCGGGAACATGCTGATTATATTGCCGGAACAATGCCAGCTGTGCGTTGTTAAGCTGCACCGGCGGCGGGCCGAAAGGCCCCGGCTCTTCATATTGGTCGGCCAGGTTGGCGTAGTCCCGGGCCAGTTCGTCGAGCAGTTGGGCCTTGCGCGCCCGCAGCGTGGATTTGTCCATCGTATCCTGGCGGGCATAAAGTTGTTGGAGTTGCTCGCTGGTGGCGGCGACCAGTTCCAGAGTCTTTTGCCGGTGCTGTAATCGCGCCAGAGCGCGCTCAAAACCCTCAGATGCCCCTTGCCGCTTCAGCCAGAGCCGAAGCCCTTCCAGTTCCACGGCAGTGGCAAAGCTCTCGTTAAAGGCGGTATCACCGTTGATATAGAGCACGCGGTGGGCCAGCTCGTGAAACATCAGGGCGACCATGCGGTCATCCGCCAGGGAGGTGAACCCGGTATGCAGCGGATCATCGAACCAGCCCAGGGTGGAGTAGGCGGTTACGGCGCCGATAAAGGTATCATAATGGCGTTCGCGAAAGGCCGTCTGCTCCTGTCGGGCGTCGGCTAGCTGGAAGTACCCGCGATACGACTGGCAGCCCACAAACGGATAACACCATTGGTGGGGGGTAAGCGAAAACTCCGGCACGGCGACCAGATTCACCACCACCCATGGCCGCCCCAGCGCCACGTATTTACGGAAGGCATCGTCTACCGGCAAGGCCAGTTCTTTCGCCGCGAATTCTCGTGCTTGTGCTGCCAGCTCAAGCCGTCGGCGAAGTTCCGGGTCGGTTTCCGGTGCTGTGGTTACCTGGTTGATGGGCCTGGCCTTCATCATCAGGGACACATGGCCGCCAATGGCCTGGCCATAGTAGCCAATGGTCGTACAGCCATTCAGGGGTGTTACCAGTAGCAAAAGGAGATAGATCTGACTAAGCTGTCTCATGAATCATCATATTATGATGTTGTGGGTATGAGGCTGTACAATTCCTTATCCGCCGACGGCTGTCACAGATTTTTAACCGACCGCCGCAGGCCTTATCATAACAGCTCGAACCTACACCCACTCAGGGACGTTGGCCGGATTTCCGCATCCGGCAACATGCCGGCTTTGCAACTGGTCAGGTAGTTCATGGATCCGAGAGAGCGTCGCAGCAGCCCCCGACAGCCGATCAAACTTGCCGCTCAGATAGATGCCGGCAGTGGTGAGGCGTGGCCCTGCCAGATTGCAGATTTCTGTGCCGAAGGCATGTTCATTCGTTATTCGGGCGAAACTTCAGGCAAAATCGAACGGGCTTTTGCTCGCGGCGGTGTTACCGAACTGGTGGTTCGGTTCCGAGGTCTTGAGGGCAATCGTCGATACGAGCTTCATGTCAGCCCGGTGCGGCGCATTGACGGTGCCATGGGCGTGCATTTTACCCGCCCCGATTCCGATGCCTTCAACGCCATGCTGCAGTTGTGTGGCAGTTCCGGGGATCAGGCCCGGTCATCACTTCGCGCCCCCAGTGAACGCGTTCAGTTTGTGCTTCACCAGTGTGCCAAAACCGTCACGCGGTTTATTGAACCACTCATGGATGCCTGTTTTGTCCAGACGGTGGAGGCACTGCGTATTGCGGCCCAGAAAGCCCCAAACGACCAGCTTGCCAATGAGTTGATGGATGCATCCGGCCAGATTCAGGGGCGCCAGCGGGTGCTCTGGCATTACATGAGCCGCAGTCTGGAGTCGCCCTTAAAACCGGAGCCCAAAGGCGCGCCCGGTTCAGTGTTGTCGGTGGTAGACAAAAACGAGTTTGAGGACTGGCTGGCAATTCGGGTGATGGTTACCCGTGCTGATACCCAATACCGTGGCGACCTGCTGCAGCTCAAGCTGAGGCTGGACAAGTTAGGTATCGCCAATCGCACCGGCCATCATAATCCCCTCGGTCCCGCCCTCGTGTGCGAAGCCTTCCATAACGCGCTTGCCCAGCTGAAAGTCAGCCGGGACGTTGAAAAGGTCTGCCTGAAGACGTTTGAGCAGACGGTGATCAAACAGCTGGAGCCGTTGTATCGGGAGTTGAACAATATCCTGATCCGGCATGGTGTGTTGCCGGATCTGGACCTGTCCCGTTATCTGAGCGAACAGGCGCCGGCCAGGAAGGAGCCGCCGGCCGAGGTGCTGAAGCCGGAGCCTGAAACACCTCTGAATAAGCCGCAGCCTGAGGCGCCGGAAAGCAAACCCGGACAAACGGCCCGCGGGCTGAAAAACCGGGTAGCCGGAGAGTTCCGGGGGTACGCTCGCGCAGCCCAGACCGCCTTTGCCACGGTCAGGAACCTGCTGACAACACTGCAGGCCAGTCGTGTGGAGAATGGGGAGGCGACGCCAGAGCCGTTTGCGGCCAATGCCCGTCCGCTGTCTCAGGGTGAACTGCACCGGGAATTACAGGAGCTGCAGTTACGCGCTGCGGCCCCGGAAGAGCCGGCCGTGCCCTTGCGGGACCGGGTGGTTGGAAAGATACGTGAAACCGGTGACACGCGGCTCAATGCTGAGCAGCAGCAAACCCTGGACGTTGTCGACCGGTTTTTCCGGAGCGTGGTCGATAGTCCCAAACTCAGTGACTACGCCCAGAGCCGCATGCGTCAGCTGGAAGTGCCGGTGCTGAAAGTGGTGATGCGTGATCCCGAGTTCTTTGAGGACCAGGACAGCCCGGTCCGTGGCGTGATGAATCGCCTGGCACAACTGGGCGTGAAGGGTGGCCGGCTGAACCCGGTGGTGCAGCGCCGGGTGGATGAGCTGATTCACCGCATTGCTACCGAGTTTGAACAGGATACCGGTGTGTTTGAGCAAACCGTAGGTGAGCTGGACACCCTGATTGACCGGCAGAACCTGGTGTATCGCCGCAACGTTGAGCGGGTGACGGCTGCCGCAGAGGGTGCCCAGAAGGTTGCCGAATCCAAAACCGCCGTGGCCAGCGCGCTGGAAAGCAAACTGGCTGGCCGCAAGGTTCCCAGGGCCCTGGTCAGCCTGCTTGAAGGCGGCTGGAGGGATTTATTGTCGCTGACCTGGATTCGCCAGGGACCAGACAGTCAGTTATGGCAGGACTACCTGGCGGTGATCGATTCGCTGATGGCTTTTGCCGAGGACCCGGACAGCAGCATTAACCTGCCCGAACTGTTACGGCTGATTCAGGATGGGCTGGCGTCGATCTCCAGTAACCACATGCCGTCCTCCCAGATCCGGGATGAATTGAAGCAGTTTCTGGTGCGTCGGCCTGACAAGGCGCCGGAAATGGTTGAGATGCCTGCGGTCAGTGGTGCTCGCCCGGACAAACAGGTGCTCAGTGAACGGGAACAGCGCAGCCTGCAACGCTGGATCAACCGGGCCCAGCAATTGCGCACCGGCGACTGGCTGCGGGATCAGACCAAGGCAGAAGATCCCCAGTACATCCGCCTGGTGTGGATTGCCCGTGGTTTCAGCCGGTTTGTCTTCGTTAACCACCAGGGTATGCGGGTGGTTGAGCTGGAGCTGGAGGCTCTGGCCAGACAAATGCGCAAAGGCATTATCGTACCGGACAATCAGTATGACCGGCCGCTGGTAGACGAGAGCATCGACCGCATGGTTCGCAACGTCTATGACCAGCTGTCCTGGGCATCCACCCATGATGAACTGACCCGGCTTTTGAACCGCCGGGAATTCGAGCGCATGCTGGAGCAGCAACTGGCCCGCCGGGAAGACAGTCGTGCATTGCTGCAACTGGACCTGCGCGGGTTCCGATTGCTGAATGACACAGCGGGCTACCAGGCCGGGGATGAAACCCTGAAACGGGTGGCGGAGCTCATCTGTCGGCATGTGGGCGACGGCATGCCGGTGGCTCGTCCCGGGGGCAATGAATTTGCCATGCTGGTGCCTGAAGAACAGGGGCCGGAAATTGCCAAGGCACTGCTGGAAGCCATTGCAGCGGAACCCTTTGAGTACGGTGGTCGGCGTTACACATTAAATGCCAATGTTGGCCTGGCGCCGGAACTGCCCGCGCTGATCAGCGCCGAAAAATGGCTGAAAGCCGCCGAGCAGGCGCTCAATTCCGCTCGCGACAAGGGCCCGGGACGTTTCTCGATCTACACGCTCGACGCAGACGACCAGGCCCGGCAGGAACAGATTGCGGCCCGTGTGGCCGGCCTGAGTAACCCGGACGAAGAGCGCATGCTGCTGCGTTGCCAGAAAATCATTCCTCTGCATGCCAACACCCGAATGGCGGCCCAGTATGAAATTCTGATCAGCATGTACGACGACAGCGGGCAGCTGATTACCGGCCAGGATTTTGTCCGCATGGCCGAGCGCTATGACCGCATGCAGGCAGTGGATCGCTGGGTGGTGGGGCACATGCTGGACTGGCTGCGGGACCAGTCTCCGGATCCGCGCCATGTGGGTGGTGTCTGCATCAACCTGTCCGGCTATTCGTTGAACGACCAGTCACTGCTGGAATTCATTTACGAAAAGCTCAGTGAGAAGGATGCACCGATTGAGCGTCTCTGGTTCGAGCTGACGGAAGCCTCTGCCATTCATGATCTGCAATCGGTGGCGGATTTCATGCTGGAAATGAAAGAGCTTGGCTGCCGGTTCTGCCTGGGTAACTTTGGCAGCGGGCCCAGCTCCTTCCAGTTCATGCGATCGTTGCCGGTAGATCTGATCAAGATCGACAGTGCCTTTACCGGCCAGCTGGCAGCCAACCAGACGGATCAGGCCATGGTCAGATCCATGGTGGATATGGCGCATTATATGGAACGGGAAGTGATTGCCTCTCAGGTTGAATCCCGTGAGGTTCTGGATATGCTGAGGCAACTGGGCGTGGATTACGCTCAGGGTTTTGTGGTTGAGAAGCCCCGACTGCTGACCAGTCTTGTCTGACGCACATCCGGGAACCTGAGCTTTTTATGTCCAGACGCCATCCGATTATTGCCGTTACCGGATCTTCCGGGGCAGGTACTACCACAACCGGGCAGATCTTCAGCCGCATGTTTGCCAGTGAGGGCATCGATGCCGCCATGGTCAGTGGCGACAGCTTTCATCGGTATACCCGGGAACAAATGGCCCGACTTGCCGCCAAGGGGCAGTTTGGTGAACGCAACCACTTTGCCCTGGCAGCGAATCATATCGATAGGCTGGAGGCTCTGTTCTATGACTACAGCCATACCGGCAATGGCCGATACCGGCAGTACGTTCATGACGAAGACCGTGACCTGATCGCCGCTGGCCACAAACCCGGAACCTTCACCCCCTGGGGCCCGTTACCTGCGGATACCGATGCCCTGTTCTACGAGGGGCTTCACGGCGGGGTGGTGAGCGACAACTACAATATTGCCCAGTACGTTGACTTGTTGATTGGTGTGGTACCCATTGTCAATCTGGAGTGGATCCAGAAAATCCATCGGGACACCCATCAGCGGGGCTACAGCCAGGATGCCGTGGTTCAGACCATCATCAATCGGATGGACGATTACGTGCACGACATCGTGCCGCAGTTCTCTCACACCCACATCAACTTCCAGCGAATTCCGCTGGTGGACACCTCCAACCCCTTCGTTGCCCGGGATGTGCCCAGTGAAGACGAGAGCATGGTGGTGATTCACTTTCGGGAAACGACGGATGTGGATTTCCCGTGGTTACTGCAGGCCATTCCCCAGAGCAGCCTTTCCCGTCACGATACCCTGGTGATTCCGGGGCCGAAAATGGCCCTGGCCATGGACCTGATTATCCGGCCCATGGTCCAGAGCCTGATGGCCGGCAAAACCTTTGCCTGATCAGACCGTCAGGGTGCCATCGCGGTAGTCGGCCAGCGCCTGCTCAATCTCAGCAGGTTTGTTCATCACAAACGGACCATACTGGACAACTGGCTCGCCGATGGGCCGGCCTGCAATCAGTAGCAGCTGTGCCCCGGCCTCTCCGGCCTCAATCAGAACTTCGTCCCCCTGCTCCAGAATGTTTGCCGAGGACAGTGCCAGAGCCTGGTTCCGGTCTTCGCTTACCAGGCTTGCGCCACCTTCATACAGGTAAACCAGGGCATTGAGCGCCTGGGGGACGGGCAGCGATACCCTCGCTCCGGATTCCAGGTGGACATCGGCATACAGAGGCTCCGTGCTGCCGCCGGTGACTGCACCGGTGACGGAACCGCCGCCGATCTCCAGTTCACCGGCAATGACCCGGACGGATACGCCCTGCTGGCGCGCCACCGGAATCTCCTCTGGCTGAATGTCCCGGTAACCGGCGGCCTTCATTTTTTCGGCGGCAGGCAGGTTGAGCCAGAGCTGGAAGCCCCGCATGACCCCGGATTCCTGCTGTGGCATTTCCGAATGCACGATGCCCCGGCCCGCGGTCATCCATTGCACCCCGCCGTTGCGAAGGTTGCCTCGATTCCCCAGGTGATCCTCATGCAGCATGTGCCCTTCAAGATCATACAGTTTTCACCTGGACTGTGTACATTTGACTTAAATATTTGATTACTATATTGATTTCAGAAAAATTTTGAAGAAGGACGTGTATACATTCTGGGGCCTCTTTAATGTGTATAAAACGGTACTCATTTGTACACATCCGGATTCTTGGTTGCGCTTTTCAACTGAGCCGGCGACTTGTACATCCGTAGAACCCCTTGGCTCACCAAATGACCCGCGTTGATATGCAGCCTCAGAATACGAATTTGCATAGTTTTTTCTAAGCACCTTAGGTTTTGTTCATAAGAATAGTGTGAGGCAGGGGATCGCATGAGAAGGCTTTGTCAGGAAGACATACGAGCTGTCGAGTGATTTTTACTTTTGCGCACACCTTTCAGGTAGGCATAAGGATTATGGCCATTCAGCTTCGTTGACTCGTTCAGTGCCACGCACACCGACATTGGAAAGCGAACTTTTTACCGCGACGAAGAAGAACCAGGGAGGGGAACCTGATCGAGTTAGGTTCACTCATAGGCTAGGAGTGGCAAGGGAACCTGCATACATTCAGGCTTTTAAACAAAAGCGAACATTCGAAACAGGGCTTTCTTCCAGAGTCTCTACGCTAAACACGGCTGACACTTTGTGGACACGTTGGGGCCGGCGATTTGCGGAACGAATCGATAAGAACCGTGACCAGCCAGGTATTCATCAGTGTGGTAAACAAGGCGAGCGCGTCACTGTCACAGAGCTGAAACACTAATGTAGTAATATCGTGATTCTGAAAATGGAATTAGCGGTAACCTTGAGTTTAGGTGCAGGGAAGTAGTTGTAGTTTCTCGATAATCACGTGGCATCTAAATGAAATGGTTACTTCTGGCGTTCGCTATTGGCACTTTGGCCACTCAGGCCAATGCAGCATCAGAGCCAGAGCCACTTCTCGTACTAGCTCCCTACCTCCCGGCAACATCAGAACAGGGGCCGGCTGGGCGCGATATCGAGATATTCGCTGCAGTCATGGATCGATGTGACATAGATGTTCACTTTCATTTCTACCCCTTCAAACGGCACCTCCGGAATTTCACTCATGAGGGGCTGGGCGATGCGGTAATGACCGTGCCTCCCGATATGGACACGCCAAGTTTTGAAAGCACTCCCTACGTGTATTATCAGAATGGCGCCGCCGTTTTGGAGTCCACGAACATCAAGCCTTACCATCTTCGCTATTTAAAAGGGCTGCGTGTTGTTTCCTTTGCCGGTGCGTCCCAATTGCTGGGTATTGAATCTCACATTGAGTCTTTTGCCTCATATTCCGAGTTTGCAGACCAGCGCATCCACTCGCGAATGCTCTTTCTGAATCGCGTGGATGTGGTGCTTGCGGATGGTCTTATCTTTGCGGAGATTAACCACCGTTTGCGCGCGGACCGAACCTATGCGGATAAGGCTGATTTGCACCAGAAAGTGATGTTCATTCCGATTTTTGCCCCGACGCCCTATAGAGCCTCGTTTCGTAAAAAAGAACACCGTGATGCATTCAATGCGTGCTTCAGTGAGCTTGAAGCAGAAGGCGTTGTCCGAGCAATCAACGTACGACACATTGAAAAATATCGGGATACGGTCGGCTACGGTTATCTGGGCTACTACCTGAATCCGTGACTTCAACGAG
>NZ_DIHV01000156.1:0-5576 GCF_002420325.1 Marinobacter sp. UBA5687 | reverse complement strand
GCCGCTGCACCCTGCTTATCCACCCGGACGATGCCAGCAAACGAGCGTTGAACCCCGGAGATCATGCCGAGGTTTCGGTTCAGGGGCGAGACGTGGTGATCCCGGTGGAAATCACCGAAGACATTATGCCGGGTGTGGTGTCCATCCCCCACGGTTGGGGTCACCATCGATCAGGCACCGGCCAATCAGTGGCATCGTCCCACGCCGGGGTCAGCATCAACGATCTGTTGGATGATGCCCTGGTGGATCCGGTTTCGGGAACCTCGGTCTTGAACGGCCAGGCGGTTGATGTCAGAGTCTGGCAACCCGAACCTCAACAGAAACAGGCCTGATAGCGGCCTCTTGAACAAACAGGAGTGTAACCATGCCCAGAGGGCTGCAATTGGTCTTTATTGCCATCGGGCTGGTTATTATCGGTGTGTTACTGGTGTATATCTGGCGCCAATCTCGGCTGCTGTCCGAACAGCGGCTGCGCCAGAAGAAAACCGAGGAGTTTCAGGCCCGGCGTCGGGACGAAATGATTGAAAGTATCCGGATTATCGCCATGGCGGTAGAGGAAGACCAGGTTGAGTATTCCGAGGCCTGTCTGAGATTCAAGGGTCTGCTGGATTACCTGGCCCCGGAACTGCTGGAAAAACCACCCTTTCAGGTGTTCCAGACGGTGCACAACAAGATTCAGCACATGCCCACGCATCAGGCGAGGAAGAATACCGACTCTGCGACCATCCGGGAAATGGACAAAGAACGGTTTGCCGTGGAAAGGGAGCACTCCGATGAAATCCGTCAGGCTGCCACAGCAATCCGCCATCATCGCTTTGACTGACGCCCGTATTTTGTAACTTTTTGTTACCGATCGGACGCCCGCTTCAAAAATATGTCAAAGCAAATCAATAGCTTTTAGCCTCAAGGAAAGCTGACACCATGCTCATTTATGTAATCTGCATGCAGTCGCCTTTCCTTTTCCCGGAGCTTGTCTAAATTTAAAACAGGAGGCCGCTCCCACCACACTGGATCAGCCTCCCCGTTGTTTTCTCCTGACAAGTTTGGACGACTCTGCAACAAGCGGGTGAACTTGCCGGCCTCAATGGCCGGCCCTTTTTTATCCGCCCTGACTCATCATCCCGGCCATGGCCATAATGCTGTCTTTTCGGCGCACCAGCTCATCAAACTGTTCCTGAACCAGCTCCCTGTCCAGACCCAGCTCATCATAGACAGCCTGAGTTGCAGACTCACCCGCGCCCAAGGCAACACCCCGCTCGGTCAGCAACTGCCGCCCCAGCCACAAAAGACGGGCATATACATTGTGAGGCCCGTCATAGGCGGGATTCTTCTGGTAACGAATAGCCAGTGTCACTTCGTCCGGCATACCCCAGTTTTCCATCAACTGCGCCGCAATCTGCTCCCGGGTGATCCCCAGCAGGTAATGCTCGATGACACTGGAATCAATGTGCGGGCTCACCTCCAGCGAGCGGCAGACCAGCTTGAAATGCGGAGGGAACACCTGCGCCAGTACCAGATGCCCGAAGTTGTGGAGCAAACCGGCCAGATAGGCGAGACCAAACAGAGGTCGCTGCCCTCGAGGCATCATACTCGCGAGAATACCTGCAGACTGAGCCTGCCAGATGGCCTGCTGCCAGTAATCAACATAACCGTCCGGGTGATCCTGCGGGTGCTTCAGGGCACGCCCCAGTGCCAGGCCCATGGCCAGATTCATCACCAAATCAAAACCCAACACCCGGGATACTGCATCGTGGACGGAATGCACCCGCCCTGCAGCGGCGTAGAACGATGATGACGCCCAACTCACGACCTGGGCTGCCAGGCTCGGATCGCTCTCCACCACATCCACCAGGTCCCCCATTACCGCATTAGGGTTTACCCGCAGATGAATGATGCGCTGGGCAGTCTCAGGCAAGGGCGGCAGCTCCAGCGTATCCTCCAGTCGCTGCTGAATACGCAAGCCGGTGAACCTTTTGATGGCGGAATGCAGCTGGTCACGGTCGGCGGCGTGATTGTCAAGATTGACGGAGATATTTGCGGTATCCACCGCAAAATCGTGTCGGGCGGCCTTTGCGGTCAACTGGCGGAAATCTTCGGCCGGCATCATAAGGCCCAGGTCCTGTTCCCCCAACTCCAGCGCAACCGCCTCGAGTTCGTCCACACGCCGGTCAACTACAGTCGGCCAACCGGTGAGTGATGGCAGCGCCGGCAACTCCTGAAGCCCGGCTTTCTGGCGGACCCGAACCTGCTCGCGCCGCTGCATCATTCTCAGATCCCGCCCCAGACGCTTGTTCAGGGCTTCCAGATCGAGCATATCGTTGCGACGGCAGATGGCCTGCAGATTACCTTGATCGTCACTGAGCAGTACCATTCGAAGCAAATGGCCGGTATCAATCTGGCTTACGCTCCGGAACGATACACCGGGGGCGTTATCACCAAGTGCCTGCTGTACCACAACAGGAAGTTCCATAGCATTCTCCGGACAAAGGTTATCAATCAGTTTTCATGCATTTTGCAGTCATTAACGCGACATTAACAGGCCAATATCGGCCACGAGCACAGACGTTATGAAATTCATGACCAACACTATACGTCGCCATAACGAATTTTCTCACCCAGCCACCGTCTGATAAGTGCTGAGACTACCCGAGGCTCCCTCATCAGGCTCGGAGCCATGTCACGAATGGGTTCAATCCAACCCTTGTCGCGTTCAAAATCGGCCAGGCGAAACTGCATCAAGCCAGTCTGGCGAGTACCCAGCACTTCTCCAGGCCCCCGAATCTCAAGATCCTTTTCGGCGATAAAGAAGCCATCCTGACTGTCCCGCAGCGCCTGTAACCTGGCCTTGCCATTATTGGACAGGGGCGGGTGATACATCAGCACACAGAAACTGGCCTGTTCACCGCGCCCAACCCGGCCTCGCAACTGGTGTAACTGCGCCAGCCCGAGCCGCTCCGGGTTCTCAATAATGATCAGAGAGGCATTGGGCACGTCCACGCCGACCTCGATCACCGTGGTGGCCACCAGCAAATCCAGTTCGCCATCTTTGAAGCGTTCCATTACCTCGGCTTTGTCCTGGGCCTTCAGGCGGCCATGCACAAGGCCAATGGACAGGTCCGGCAACCGCTCATCCAACTCCTGGGCAGTCACTTCCGCCGCCTGGCACTGAAGCGCCTCGGATTCCTCAATCAGGGTGCAGACCCAATAAGCCTGCCGTCCTTCCCCGCAGGCCTTGCGTACCCGCTCAATGATGTCATCCCTGCGGCTATCGGGCAGCACAATCGTTTCGATGGGCTTGCGCCCCGGCGGCAGCTCATCAATCACGGAGGTATCTAGGTCGGCGTAGGCGCTCATGGCCAGGGTTCGCGGTATGGGCGTCGCCGTCATGATCAACTGGTGCGGCGCCAGCGTTCCTCCAACCCCTTTCTCTCTCAGAGCCAGCCGCTGGTGCACGCCAAACCGGTGCTGTTCGTCGACAATTACCAGCGCCAGGCGCTGGAATACCACGTCGTCCTGAAACAGGGCATGGGTACCAATGGCAATCTGCGCACGGCCCTCGGCGACCGCACTCAATGCTGCCTGTCGGGCTTTGCCTTTCACCTTCCCCGACAACCAGGCCAGCTCCACACCCAATGGCTCCAGCCAATTGCGGAAGTTCTGATAGTGCTGCTCCGCCAGAATCTCGGTAGGTGCCATCAGGGCAACCTGGGCGCCGGCTTCAATGGCTTGCAGGGCCGACAAGGCGGCAACCACGGTTTTACCCGAGCCGACATCTCCCTGAACCAGGCGTAACATCGGCACCGGCTGACTCAGATCCTGCCGGATGTCGGCCATAACGTGGCGCTGGGCACCGGTAAGGCTGAACGGCAGCTGCTCCAGAAATCGCTCTACCCGATCTCCCGCTGGCAGTAACGGCAAGGCCTCCCGGGCCTGAATCTGCTCACGCACCTGCAACAGGCTAAGCTGATGCGCCAGCAGCTCTTCCATCACCAGCCGCTGCTGAGCCGGGTGTTTTCCCTCTACCAGCAGATGCACCGGGGCGCCGGCCGGGGGCAGATGCACCAGGCGAACGGCTTCGGTAATGCCAGGTAACTGGTAATCCGCCAGCAACGCCGGTGGCAGCCAGTCCTTGATGGGGTAGCGATCCAGATAGGTCAGGGCCTGCTGACACAGCGCCCTGACCCTGGGCTGTTGAATGCCCTCGGTCAGCGGGTACACCGGCGTGAGTGTTGCCTGGTCGGCCGGCGGCATGGCAGGAGGATTGGTCTGGTATTCCGGATGGTAGAATTCGTAGCCGGCCCGGCCTGGGCGCACCTCGCCGAAACAGCGCACTCGTGTGCCTTCAGCAAGCTGGTTTTTCTGGGCGGCATTGAAGTGAAAAAACCGCATCACCAGAAAACCGCTGTCATCCCGCAACGTCACCTGCAGGCTGCGCCGGCGGCCCATCACCAGATCGGCCTTCATGACCTCACCTTCCACCACCGCAATATCGCCAATACGCAGGCTGCCCATAGGCACCACGCGGGTACGGTCTTCATAACGGTAGGGAAGATGGAACAGGAGATCCTGAATGGAATGGATGCCCAGCTTGGCAAGCTTTTCCGCCAGGGCGCTTCCTACGCCCTTGAGCTGGGTTACCGGGATGTCATCCAGTGACGTCATACGGCCCTCAGGCGCTTTCGGCAACCGCCGGTGTATCGGTTTTGGCTTTTTCAATTACCCGGCACTGGCTCGCCGCCAGCGACAGTACGTCTATGGCCTTCGGCCGGGGGAAGGTTACCCGCCAGGCCAAAGCCACGGTCCGGAATGGAACCGGCGCCGCAAAGGGCCGCACGGCAAGGATATCTTCCTGATATTTTATGGCGGTGGCGGCCGACAGCGGCAGTACCGTGATTCCCAGGCCGGAGGCCACCATGTGCCGGATGGTTTCCAGCGAACTGCCTTCGGTCACCAGCTCCGGTCTGCCGTTGTCCGCCCGTTTGGTGATGGCATCCACCAGAGGCGGGCAGGACTCCAGCACCTGATCCCGGAAACAGTGGCCCGGCCCCAGCAATAACAGCTGTTCATTGGCCATCTCTTCGGCCGTTACCTGCTCTTTCTCGGTCAGCGGATGATCCGCAGGCAGCAGCACCACAAACGGCTCATCGTAGAGTGGCAGGGTTACCACCTCCGGCTCTTCAAACGGCAGGGCAATAATGATGGCGTCCAACTCTGAGTGCCGCAGTTTCTGGCGCAGGTTGGCGGTGTAATTCTCTTCTATGTACAGGGGCATATCTGGCGCGGCACGACGCAGTTCCGGCAACAGGTGCGGGAACAGGTAGGGCCCGATGGTATAGATGGCGCCCACTTTCAACGGGGAGTTGAGCTGATTTTTGCCGTCCTGGGCCATATCCTTGATCACGCCCACCTGGTCCAGAACCCGCTGGGCCTGCTCGATGATACGCTGGCCAACTTCTGTCACCCGAATACTGCTTTTGCTGCGTTCGAACAAGGGGATACCGAGCTCATCCTCCAGCTTTTTAACCGCTACGCTGAGGGTCGGCTGGCTAACGTGACAGCGCTCTGCGGCACGGCCA
>NZ_DIHV01000149.1:0-8433 GCF_002420325.1 Marinobacter sp. UBA5687 | reverse complement strand
TCATGCGGTCAGCAAACTCCTGGATTGGCACCCTGGAGCCCTGAGCCTCGTCGATCAGTTTCACCACCTGGGCCAGAAAGGTATCACCACCAACACGGGTAGCCTTGACTCTCAGGCGACCTTCCTTGTTGATGGTGGCACCAATAACCGTGTCTCCCGTGCTTTTGTATACCGGGACAGACTCGCCAGTGGCAATGGATTCATCCAGATGACTCTCACCATCCACCACTTCACCATCAGTGGGCACCTTGTCACCGGGCCGGACAATCATGATGTCGCCTGGAGCCAAATCCTTCACGGGAATTTCGACCTCTTCCCCTTCCCGTTCCACGCGGGCGGTCTTAGCGCCGAGGGTGAGCAATTTCCGGATGGCCTCCGAGGCCTTGCCCTTGGCTTTTGCTTCCAGGTACCGACCAAGCATATGGAAGGTCATGATGGTAACGGCCATTTCGATGAAAGAGGTCATCGGATAGACAAAGCCCACCAGACCAATCAGGTAGGGGGGAAGGCTGCCCATGGAAATGAGCACATCCATGTTGAAGGTGCCATTCTTCAGTGAACGCCAGGAAGCCTTGTGGGTAGCGGCACCGCCATAAAAAAACACTACCGGGAAGCCGAGCACTGCAATAATAGCCAGATACCCCGGAATGGGCTGCCAGAACATATGAAACATCATCAACACCATGATCAGTGTTGTCGGTACCGCAGCGATCCAGAACCTGCGTAATGCAAGCTTCAGATAGGCCTCTTCAACGGCCGAGTCCTCCTCCTGACTGGCATCTCCCTCAAGAGCGACAGCAGCAACATCATATCCGGCGCCCTCTATCAGCTCTTTCAGCTCATTTTCTGTCGGCCCATCCGAGCCGACTACCACGCTCACTGTGTGATTGGCTATGTTGGTTGACGTCGTCTGCACGCCGTCGTGTCGCGCAAGCGTACTCTTGATAATACCCGCACAATGGTCGGACCCCATTCCGGGTACCGTGACCCTGAAAGTCCTGCCACCCACTTCCCTCACGGAGGCCACATCGTAACCGGCACCCTCCACAGCGTGTTTTAAGGCTTCCCCGTCAGGCCCCGACGCAAGGGAGCGAACACTCACCTTATGTTTGGCAATGTTAGTCTCTATCTGGTCGATTCCGTCCAAGCGGCCAATCGTTTTGTTGATAATGCCGGCGCAGTGGTCTGACCCCATTCCCGGCACAATCAGCTCAAGGTCCCTTTGCCTTTGCGGTGCCTGTGTTTTCGTACTGTTCATCAAGATCTCCCGTCATTGTTTCTGTTGCTTGGCCAGTCACTGAACGCTATGAAATAAAGTAATACGAGATTGACGATGGGAATCAGTATCAGGAAGCCCATCCAGCCCGGATACCCGGTACGCTGGCAAATACGCCAGGCCGGAATCACAACTACAATGGCAATCACCAGCATCCACAGCCAGTGCCCTGCCCACATGGTGTTGCCAAACATATTATCTTCCATCATAGCACTGCCCTCCACGTCGAATGCCGGTTAATGGTGATCATGAGCATGAGATTCCTCATCTCCCGATTGCCGGGAATTCTCGGACTTTTTCAAAAAAATCTGCTCTGCCACTGCAATAACGATCATGGTGGCCACCGCAACACCGATGACAAACGGGTCCGTATTCAGCTTGACCCACACAAAGCCCCCAAGAACGAGCAAATCCAGCAAAATGGCCATGACTGGCACCCAGGCGCTGGCCTTCACGTCTTCGCGTAGATAACGAAGAACACCCCAGTGAATCGCAACATCCATTACCAGGTAGAACACGATACCCAGCGCAGCAATCCGGGAGAGGTCAAAAAAGGCCGTCAGGACCAGCCCCAGGACCACTGTATAAACCAGGGTGTGCTTCTGAATACTGCCTGGCATGCCGAAATGCCGGTGGGGGACCAGTTTCATTTCCGTCAGCATCGCCAGCATCCGGGACACCGCAAAATGCTGGCCAGAATGCCTCCGGCAGTAGCCATCATGGCAATGGCAACGGTGAACCACACGGCGTACTCCCCCAGTGCCGGGCGGGCGGCGGCGGCAAGGGAGTAGTCCTGTGTCTCGATAATCTCGGCCAGGGACAAGTTGCTGGCAACAGCAAAACCAACCAACGTATAGATCACCACGCAGGCTGCAATGGAAATAATGATCGCCCGTCCTACGTTCCGCTTGGGGTCTATTACTTCGGAGCCGCTGTTGGTAATGGTGGTGAAGCCCTTGAAAGCTAGAATTCCGAGCGCGGTTGCTCCAAGGAAGTTGCCCACAGTTCCGGCCTCTCCGGGATTCGAGAAGTCAACCGATATGGAGTCGGCGACCCATACCCCCACCAACCCGAAAATCAGTATGCCGCCGATTTTCAGGACGCCGATAAAGGAAGCCACACCCTGAATCATCCGGTTACCCAGCAGATTTATGAGAAACGCTGCCAGGATCAGTGACACCCCGAGAATGGGCACCATTCGCCCGCTTTCGTCGCCACCGAAGAGCTGCATGGTGTAGGAGCCGAACGTGCGGGCCAGAAAACTCTGGGCGATCACCATGGAAAAGTACATCAGCAAGGCGTTAAATGCGGTCGGCAGCCGGTTTCCGTAGGCCTTGTGTAAGTACATGCCGATACCGCCCGCAGACGGGTACGCATCGGAAATTTTGATGTAGGAATAAGCACTGAAGCTGACGATCACGGCGGCCGCCAGAAACGCCAGGGGGAACAGAACGCCCGTCATCTGTGCCATCTGTCCGGTCAACGCAAAAATACCAGCGCCTATCATGACGCCGGTACCCAGCATGACGGTTCCTGGCAGGGTGAGACTGCCTTCCTGATAGCGAGTGGTTCTGTCTTGCTCCCTGCTCATTCAACCTCCGGTTATTGTCGTTTCTATTTACGCTTCATAGGTGGGATTTTGGAACAGCAAAACGGATCATGTTTTGCGTTTGCCCGAACATTGTCGTCTGTAAACCGACACCACGCCAGTTTCCGCTGGGTCCACCACCCGGCCTGCAACCCGCCTCCGTGGGTTTTGATCAGTTCCATTAACTCGTCAAGAGACCAATGGGTTCCATCGTAGACGACATGCAGCTGGTTGTTCGGTTTGCGCTCGGCAAAATCAACACAGGGATGATGGTTGAGTTCATGGATGAAATCGCCCCACTGACTCTCGCCAAATCACTCACCATTTTGGCACGTAGATGCCGGTGAGGTGAGGAGGAGTCCATCCCATTGATTCAGGTTACTGATGAAAATGAATAATCACGGTAATCCTGATGCCTATGCGCCGTATCCTCTTGGCCGTGTAGCGACAAACGTCAGGCACTCACCCAACCGATCTCATTGTACCCGGCGTCGAAAGACCCAAAGGGAGAAAATAAACAGCGTGACACCGATTACCAGCAAGGCGAGAGCCTCATCCCAGAGAACCGCCAGGCCGGCGCCTTTGAGGAAAATACCGACGATGATATCCATGTAATAACGCAGTGGACTCAGCAGGGAGAGGCTTTGCAGGAAAGGCGGCATGGCTTCTACCGGCGTCAAACTGCCCGACAGGAACATCAGCGGGAAAAGTCCGAAAAAGGAGAGCAGCAACGCCTGCTGAAGGGTCCGGCTGTAGGCGGCAATCAGTACGCCCAGCGCAATCGCACTGAGCAAAAAGATGGCGGTCAGCACCAGAAATAAAAGCAGACTGCCCTGAAGGGGCACATCAAAGACTCTGACAATCACCAAACTCGGAAAGATGGACAGTACGCCCATGATCAGCGTGGGTGTGACCTTGGCCAGGAACAGTTCCAGGGTGGAAATGGGCGTCACCAGCAGCTGCTCGATAGTGCCTCGCTCCTTTTCCCGGACAATAGAGGCGGCCGGGTGAATAACGCCCACCATCATACCGGCCAGAGCAATCATCGATAACACGATAAAACCCGATGTTGTCAGATCGGGGTTATACCAGATACGGATCAGGGGTACCGCGACCCCCTTCTTCCCGGCAGCAGGGAGCGCTTCGCGCTCCTGGCGCTGGACGATCTGCAGAGCATCATTGACGGCATTGGCGGCAATGTTGGAATTGGTGCCGTCCTGGAGCAACTGGAGCTGAGCACTCTTGCCAGCGAGAAGAGCACCTTCGAACCCGGCGGGAACGACCAACACCATGGTGGCATCGCCTTTCTCCAGGAGGTCAGTGGCGGTTGCCACACGGGTTTCCTGAAATTTCAGGTCGAAGGTTTCGCTCACCGCAAATTTCTGGATCAACGAGCGACTCAAGGCGCTGCGATCCTCGTCCACCACCGCCAGGGGCAGGTGGCTTACATCAAAACTGAGCGCAACGGCACAAATGACGACTTCAATGGTGTAAAGCCAAAGTATCAGGGTCAGTATCAACCGGTCACGAAAGAACTGCACGAGCTCCTTGCGCAACAAACCAAATAAGGCAATTCCCATCAGGCCACCTTCTGCTTCATTCGCCAGGCCGCGAAGACAAATACCAGGACCGTATAGACGATCAACATCATCAGATTTGGCAGAACGGCTTCAAGGCCGGCTGATTTCAGTACGATGCCCCGGGAGATTTCCATAAAATAACCGGCAGGGAAAAGCCAGCTATACAGTTGCAGGGCAAGAGGCATGGTGAACAGAGGGAACAGAAAACCGGAAAACAAAAACGACGGCATCAAGGTGACAATCAGCGTTATCAACATGGCCGCCAACTGGGTACGGACCAGGGATGAGACCAACAGGCCGATACCCACCGTGGTCAGCACATAAACGAAAGCGGACGTCAGCAGCAGTATCGGGCTGCCGGCAATGGGGACCTGAAACCAGGCAAACCCCACCACCATGACCATAAGAATCTCCAGGAAAGCCACCAGACCGTAGGGCACCAGCTTGCCGACAACAAACTCGGTTGAGGTGACCGGCGATGCATAGATCTGCTCAATCGTACCGGTCTCTTTCTCACGCACGATCGCCAAGGCGGTCAGCAGGGGTGGGAACGCCATCAGGATCACGGCAAATAACCCGGGGACGACGAAATTGACGCTGCGCAGGGAGGGATTGAACCAGACCCTGGCCTGGACCCGGACGGCGCTCTGACGCGGGGCGGGGAAATTTGCGATTACCGCCTCGGCATAGGCCGATGCCAATCGACCCAGAACAGGATAGCCGCCGTCCACGATCACCTGGACAGGCGCCTCGTCGCCTCTGAGCAGTTGCCGGGCCAAGCCGGCTGGAATCACCACGCCCATGCTGATGGTCGAGCTTTGCAGTGCCGACTCCAGATCGCGGAGATCGGTCGTTTTCTGCTCTAATTGAAAATACCGCGAGCTGTCGAAACGGGCTGACAGGTCGCGGCTTGCCGGCGTGTTGTCCAGATCGTAAATGCCCACGGCAACCTGTTCCACATCCAGATTGACCGCATAGCCGAACAGAAAAAGCATGATCAGCGGCATGATCACGGCCAACGCAATGGTAACCGGGTCGCGAATCAGCTCGCGACTTTCCTTGACGATGAGGGCTCCAAGCCGATGAGCCTTCATGGTCCCAACGCCCGGGAATTGGCCGTTCCCGCCTGTTCTATGGCCGCCGTGAAGAGCATCTCCACCGTGGCGTCGGCTTCGAGGCCGAGCGAATGATTCAGCGATGATCGGCTACCGTGTGCAAGCAGCCGCCCGTCCAGCATTAACGCCAAACGATCACAATAGGCCGCTTCCTCCAGGTAGTGGGTAGTGACCAGCACGGTCATACCGCTGGCGGCCAGCTCACGGATAACCCGCCAGAAACGGTACCGGGCGACGGGATCGACACCCGAGGTGGGCTCATCAAGGAACAAGACCCGGGGCCGGTGAAGCAGGCTGCAGGCCAGCGCCAGACGCTGGCGCAAGGCACTTGAAAGATCACCGGTGAGCTTGTCGGGAATATCTGTCAGCCCCGTTACTTCCCTGGCCCAGTCGATCGCAGCCCGCGCCGCGCCTCCGGCCAGGCCGTAGGCATTGGCAAAGAAGCGGAGATTCTCCCAGGGGGTCAGTTCCAGATAGAGTGAAAACCGTTGTGACATATAACCAATTTGCCGGCGCAATGCGGTGCTACCCCCGCCGGAGCTCACCCCGGCCACCCGGGCGTTGCCCTCATCGATGGCCACCAGCCCGCACAAGGCCCTGATCAGGGTTGTCTTGCCCGCCCCGTTGGGCCCCAGCAACGCAAGCAGTTCGCCAGATGGCGCCTCGAAACTCACCCGGTCAACGGCCTTGAAATGTCCGAAGCGGACGCTCAGGCCGGTGGCCACCAGCCCTTCCTCTTTTCCCCTGTCTTGCCGGGCCAATTCCGGAAACTGCTGCTCGCCGGCCCTCCTGTCCGTCCGCAGCACAAACAGATCCTCGAGCCGGGGCTCGGCCGCCGCCAGGTGGGTTCCCTCGGGCAATAACTCGGCGAGCTGGTTTTCAGCGATGTCCGCGTTCATCACCAGTCGCAGGTGATCCGGCAACCACTGCACTGAATGGACGCTGTCAATTTGAGCCAGGATGCCGGACAACTCCCGCAAGCCTCGTCCGGTATCTCCAGCATTTACAGTGAACACCCTTCCGGCGGCGGGCCTCAGCAGCTCTTCCAGCGACCCATCCGCAAGAACGCGGCCCTGTTCCAGCAGCAGTATCCTGTCGCAGCGCTCCGCCTCGTCCATGTAGGAGGTAGCCACAACCATGGTCAGGCCCTGCGACCGGAAGCGGTCGAGCATGGTCCAGAGATGGCGCCGGGACAGGGGGTCGACGCCGAGCCCCGGTTCGTCAAGGATCAGCAGCTCCGGTTCATGGACCAGATTGGTACATAGCGACAACTTTTTCTGCATGCCACCGGACAGTTTGGCGGCGGGCCTGTCAGTAAAGCGGCCAAGCCCCGACATGGATAGCAACCTTTCTGAACGCTCCCGATAGAGTTCGTCGGGCACATCCCGGATGCGAGCGGCAAAGCTCAGGTTTTCCTTGACGCTGAGTCGATCGTAAAGCGTAAATCCCTGGGACATATAGCCAATCCGGGCAGCAACCTGCTTGGCCTCACGACGGGTATCGAAGCCCAGGACCCGGCATTCCCCCACAGTGGGGTCCAGGATGCCAGCCAACATCTGTAACAGCGTCGTCTTGCCAGCGCCATCAGCACCGACAATGCCCACTCGTTGGCCGCGATCAACGGAAACATCCAGTGGCTCGATGACAACATTGTCTCCGAATTGGCGGCCAAGGCCTTTGGCGACGATGGGTTCCGGGGAAGACATGACGGCTCAGCGCGCCGGAACCGAGAGGGTCGCTGGCCACTCGGCGTCCGGATCCCAGCGAATCCAGGCATCTGCCGGCATACCCGGTTTCAGAGCATCGGCCGGATTATCCAGCACCAGGGTAACGCCATAGACCATCCGAACTCTCTCGTCGGGCATGTGGACATCGCGGGGGGTGAACTGGGCGAAATCGTCAATCCTGCCGACTTTGGCGGAAAAGTCCCCGGGCAAACCGTCCACGCGGATTCTGGCGGGATCCCCCAAGCTGATCCGGTTGAGGATATCACCGGGGACATAGACCTTGAGTTCGAGCTGCTGCAGATTCACCATCGTGGCCAGCGGCTGGCCGGTATCGACAACCTCTCCCGTCTCCACCGCCCGGATCAGGATGGTTCCGGAGAGCGGCGCGGCAACCTCCGCTTTGTCCAGTTGCGATTCAGCCAGTGCCACCTGCGCCGCCCTTGCAGCCACCTGTTCTTCGGCGGCATCCTTCTGCCGCTGGAGAGACTCAAGTCGGCCCCGGGCCTCACTGACGGCATTTTCCGCCTGATCCAGATCACTCGAGCTGGCCAGATTGCGGGACCGCAAGTCCCGGATCCGCTGCCGTTGTTTCTCGGCATTCTTGAGATGATGACGCCAGGTGGTGATTTGGCTGTCGAAGCCGTCACGGACTTCCCGCGCCGAGGCCAGCTCGGCCTGTGCCGAGCGCAGGCGGTCTCTGGCATCGGCGGGGTCGATCACGGCTACCGTGTCGCCAGCCGAAACCTTGCTGCCTTCCGCGAGATGGTGCTCGATGACCCGACCGGCCACTTCGGCCGCGATCCGCACTTCCCGCCCCTCGATATGGCCATTGCCATAGACGATTCCCTGCGGCAAGGGCTCTTCCCCAAACAGAACAAAAACCCCATAAGAACCGCCGGCGAGCACCAACACCGCTATCAGAGACCAGAGCCAGGATTGGGATTTCACCAAACACTCCTTATGACATTACTGTTCAGGTTGGAGCCGGGATCAGGGCCACTGCCTCTCACTCCAGCCAATGAGATCGCCCACTCTAGCACTCGGCAGCCGCCGCGACCAAGGTCGTTGCCGGATCTTAAGCGGCTCATTCAGGTCGCCCTCGAAGATGGCCGTCAGGGCATCGTCAAAGACGCAAAATGGATTGGTA
>NZ_DIHV01000006.1:0-21862 GCF_002420325.1 Marinobacter sp. UBA5687 | reverse complement strand
ACCCTGCCGCTGGGATGCCGTTGGGATGCGCCCCATGATGATCTGGCGCGCAAGCTGGCCCGCTCCATCACCACCGATACTCCGGTTCGCAACAAGCTGATGGCTGGAGCCTGGACTACAGACGGCGAAGGCACGGTGGAGAATCCGGTCGCCCGCTATAACGGTTTGTTGAAAGACTACGACAAGGCCGAGCAGCTGTATCGGAAGGCCACCAAGGCTTACGCCAAGGGTGAACTGCCGATGACCGCACTGCATCCCGAGGAGCGTTTCGAGGCCGCCCTGGAGGCCGGTGTATTCAGCAAGGAAGAAGCCGACTTCATGCGCCAGTATGAAGAGGTGGTGCTGGAAATGCTCACCGTGGATGATTTCCCGTTTGACGAGTTTGCCCGTAACAGGGAAACCCTGATCGACCACAACCCGGCCTAAGGTGGCCGGGTAGCATGTGGTGGTCGGTTCTTGCAGTCAGCGTTGGTGCCGTTATAGGCGCCAACCTGCGCTGGGGGCTTGGGCTCTGGCTTAACGCCAGTTATCACGCCGTTCCCTGGGGCACACTGGTTGCCAACCTTAGTGGTGGCTGGCTGATTGGTCTGTTGATGGCTTTTTTCAGCCAGAGCAGCGTGCTTTCGCCGGAATGGCGCCTGTTTGCCGTGACTGGTTTGTGTGGCGCCCTGACGACCTTCTCGACCTTCTCGCTGGAGATGTTCGCCGCGCTTCAGGAAGGCAAGTGGGGCATGGCCCTGGTCGGAATTCTGGCCCATGTTGCTGGCTCTATCCTGATGACAGCACTCGGATTTCTGACTTTTTCCTTGGTGCGTGGGTAAGCCTGCGGGCCAGTCAGAATCTGTGGGTATCACTACCTACACAAATTATTGAAATTACGCTTGGCAAGCCCGAAATTCCAGAGTAGAGTGGGTTCGTAGGAAAGAATCAGTAAAGCAGTTCATGAATAAGACGTACCTCCGCAGTTAGTAGTGACCGTCCTGTTTTTGATCCCGCGAGTTCTGTTTTTCCGTAACACGCTGACCAGCACCCTATGAGTGTGTGGCAGCAGATAATATGATTGATTTCAGGAAGTTTAAGTATGTCTACTACTACCGGTACTGTTAAGTTCTTCAACGAAGCAAAAGGCTTTGGCTTTATCACTCGTGAAGGCGGCCCGGACGTATTCGTTCACTACAGCGCCATTCAGGGCTCTGGTTTCAAGACCCTGGCCGAAGGCCAGCAGGTCGAGTTCACCGTAACTCAGGGCCAGAAAGGTCCTCAGGCGGAGAACGTTGTTGCTCTGTAATCCCCTGAGGATTCAGCAATAACCCAAAAAAGGCAGCCGAGGCTGCCTTTTTTGTTGCCTGTTTATTCCCCGAAGATTTCCTCATAAAAGCGCATGGTGCCCTGCCATGAGCGCCGCGCAGCCGCTTCATCATAGGCGATTGGCATGTCGAACTCTGCCGCCACCTTATCGGCATTGGGATTGGTAAAGGAATGCTTCACGCCAGGGAAGCTGACCAGCGTCAGATCCACTTCGGCATTCTGCATTTCCCGAACCAGCCCGGCTACCTGTTCCGAGGGAACCATGTCATCTGCGCCGCCTGTGTAAACCTGCACTCTTGCTTTCACCGTGCCAGCTTCGGCCTGCAGCGGGCTGCCCAAGGCACCGTGGTAGCTGACTACGCCATCCAGATCCACGCCCATACGAGCCATGTTCAGGACCACGGCACCACCGAAGCAATAGCCCTGGGCAGCAATACGGTCTGGATCAACACTGTCATGGTTCTGCAGAAGTTCCTTGGCTTTCAGGAAGCGGGTTTTAACCTGCTCCATGTTGCTCGTGGCTTCCTGCATGAACTTCTGGGCGGTATCCGGATGGTCGGCCTGTTTGCCGGAGCCATACATATCCAGTGCGAAGGCGGTGTAGCCGGAGGCTGCCAGCTTTTCCGCCTGCTCCCGGGCAAACTCATTGTGGCCCCACCATTCGTGTACCACCAGCACGCCGGGGCGTTTCTGGTCAAACTCGTCGTCCCAGGCCAGGTAGCCGGTGAAGGTTTCGCCGTCTACGGTGTATTCAATGGTTTCGGTCTGCATTTCTGCAAGCGCCTGTGTGCTGGTCATAAAAAGGGAAAGGATTGCTGTGGGTACTGCGGTTCTGATGCGGATCATCGCGTTTGTTACTCCTTGCCAGGGTTGGTGACACTTCCATGATTACGTTGGCAGCCAGAAAATCGATCCAGACTCACTGGTGTGTCCTGTTCTCAGAACAAAACGGTCTTATAGGCCGGATCTGATAAGTAAAGAGAATCAATGCCGGCTTTCCCGAATCTGATTCTTGACTATAGTTAAGAACAGGAACGGTTTTAAGTCCGAAATGGTTCGGGCACCGTATCCACCCATACCAACAACAGCAATAAAGGGGGTGGTTTATGCTTCTGTCCCATGCGTTTGGTCTCTTCACCCACCCGGAAGATGAGTGGGTATCCATCAAGAAAGAACACGAACATCCAACTCGTCTTTATGTGGCGTACGTCGTCGTTCTGGCGGCCATAGCGCCAATCTGTGCCTACATCTCGACGGCCCATTTTGGTTGGTCTATCGGTAGCGAACGGCTGATCAAGCTCACCGAAATCAGTGCGCTCCAGATGAGCGTTCTGACCTACCTCGCCATGCTGGTGGGGGTCTTCGCCCTCGGGTACGCCATTAACTGGATGGCGAAAACCTATGGCGCCAAGGAAGAGCACGTGCCGTCTAACGGTATTGCCCTGGCAGCCTATTCCTGCACGCCACTGTTCCTGGCCGGTTTCGCGCTGCTGTACCCGGTGCCCTGGTTCAATGCTGTGGTGTTCCTGGCGGCGGCCTGCTACGGCGCCTGGTTGATGTACGACGGCTTACCGATCGTCATGGGCATCGAAAAGGAGCGGGCGGTCATGTACGGAGGGGCTCTACTCACTGTGGCACTGGTGATCCTGGTATCCACCCGTGTCGGTTCGGTCATTCTCTGGAATCTGGGGCTCGGGCCGGTGTTCGTCAGCGGCTAGCCAAACACGTTATTCACTCGGTCAAAACGGGAGCTTCGGCTCCCGTTTTTTGTGACTGCAGTCTGCTTGCGATGCACCTGTCGGAATTTGCCACAGCCCTGTCGCAATCCGGCAACGCGTTCTTCATATCTCTGGTCTAGCTTTTCAGGCCAACCGGTTTTGGTTTCCGGACACGATAAAAAGCATATGACGAACATGACAGGGGTGGACAATGGCTAGACTGACGAGACGGGATTTTCTGAAAGCATCGGCACTGGGTATGGGGGCGGCGGCGATTTCCACCGGCCTGGCGGGGTGTGTGCTGGACAGCGACGACAAACGGCGGGTTGATTTTACCCATGGTGTGGCCAGTGGCGATCCGCTACAGGACAGCGTTATCCTCTGGACCCGTGCCGTGCCCGAGCGTGGCAGCAAGGTGAAAGTAGGTTGGGAAATCGCCACCGATGCGGAATTTTCCTCGGTGGTGCGTTCAGGTACTGCAGAAACCACCGAAGCCCATGATTTCACCATCAAGGTGGATGCCCAGGGGCTGATGCCGGGCCAGCGTTACTATTACCGGTTCCGCTCCTCGGGTGCCACCTCTCCCGTAGGTGCCGCGACTACCTTGCCGGACGGATCGGTAGAGCAGGTGCGACTGGCCGTGGTGTCCTGCTCCAACTACCCGGCCGGTTACTTTCACGTATACCGGGAAGTGGCAAACCAGGCGGACCTGGATGCTGTGGTTCACCTCGGTGACTATATCTATGAGTACAGCAGTGACCCGGACAGCTATGCCTCGGAAGACGCTCAGGAGTTGGGCCGTACCTTCCCGGAGAACAATAACCGGGAGTTGCTGACACTGGCCGATTACCGCCGCCGGTATGCCATTTACCGGGAGGATCCGGACCTGCAGCTGGCACATCAGCGGCTACCATTCATTGTGGTGTGGGACGATCATGAAGTGGCCAACGACACCTGGCGCAATGGTGCTGAAAATCACGATGACTCTGAAGGCGATTTTGAGCAACGCAAACTGGCTGCTCTGCAGGCCTTCTTCGAATGGATGCCGATCCGGCCGGTAATCGAAGGCAACGACGAGGCCATCTATCGCAGCTTCCGCTTTGGCGATCTGGTGGATCTGCATATGCTGGATACGCGCATTATCGGGCGCGATCAGCAACTGGATTACCTGAACTATCTTAGCGAAGCCGGCCTGAATGTGGATCAATTCACGGCCGATGTGACCGATCCAAACCGGACACTGCTGGGCGCTGAACAGCGCCTGTGGTTGCAGAACAAGCTGGCCACGTCGACCGGGCGATGGCAGGTGCTGGGACAGCAGGTGTTGATGGGGCGTATGGATCTGCCTGCTGAGTTGCTGCTGGCGATTGCCACTGAAACGTTTGACGATTTGCCGGCAACACTTCAAGAACTCGCGACATTAAAAGGAATGCAGCTGCAGGGTATGCCACTGACGGAAGAGCAGGAAGCCCGAATCGGCACAGCCGCACCCTACAATCTCGACGCCTGGGACGGCTATCAGGCAGAAAGAGAAGTCGTTCTGGGCATGGCGCGGCAACTCGACAAAAACCTGGTGGTGCTGGCCGGAGACACACATAACGCCTGGGCCAATAACCTGAAAGATATGAATGGCAACCAGGTGGGTGTGGAATTTGCCACCGCCTCAGTGTCTTCGCCCGGACTGGAGGACTATCTGGGACTGCCTGATGCCATGATTGCCGATGCGGAGCAGGGCATTGGCCTGCTGGTGGATGGTCTGGACTACCTGAACATCAATCAACGTGGTTATATGGTGGTTACCTTCACACAGGAAGAAGCCCGGGCCAACTGGTATTTCGTGGATACCGTCAAGAGCCGGGAATACACCGTTGATAACAGCCGGTCCGCGGCGCGGAAGAGCTTGCCGGGCGCCGGGAATCGAACGGTCGATCCGGTATAGCCAACCGGGCGCGGCTATACCGGCCATCGGTTTGATCTGGCGCATTGGCGGTATCGGCAGAATCCTGTGTAGTTAACCCAGGCCTTATGCAGGGAGCAGGGATATGTCAGAAGTCAGTACGTCGGGTTCAAAGGGTTCGGTGGCCAGGGGGGAGCAGTCTCAGGCCTGGCATGCCATAGCCGCAGAACAGGCGCGGGTGTTTCTGGATGCACCGGAGCCTTTGACCGACGAAAGCGCGCAGGCCAGGCTGGAGACCTTTGGTCCCAACCAGTTACCAGAGGGTAGGACGTCCGGCCCCCTGGCCCGTCTCGGGCGCCAGTTACGTAATTTCCTGATCTACGTACTGCTGACCGCAGCGGCCATCACCGGTGCCCTCGGGCACTGGGTGGATGCCGGGGTGATTCTGGCGGTAGTGATTATTCAGACCCTGGTCGGCTTTATCCAGGAGGGGCGGGCCGAGCAGGCCTTATCGGCTATCCGTCATATGCTGGCTCCCCGCGCCCGTATTGTCAGGGCCGGCGGCCAGCATCAGGTGGATGCGAGTGAGTTGGTGCCCGGGGATACCGTGCTATTGGAAGCCGGTGACCGTGTGCCCGCCGATATTCGCCTGGAAAAAACCAACAACCTCAAGATTGAGGAAGCCATACTGACCGGCGAATCCGAGGCGGTGGACAAGTCCCCCGACCCGGTGGAGGAGCAGTCGGCTCTCGGCGACCAGACAGGCATGGCGTTCTCCGGAACCATGGTGGCCACAGGCACAGCCCGGGGCGTTGTCGTGCGCACTGGTACGCATACCGAGATCGGCCGCATTTCCGGCCTGCTGGCGGATACCACAAGCCTGAAAACTCCCCTGCTTGAACAGATGGACCGGTTTGCGCGGGTGCTTTCGCTGATCGTTGTAGCCGCCGGCATTATCATCTTTTTTGGCGGACTGGCGTTCAGTGGTCTGGAATTCCGGGAGCTGTTCATGGCCGTGGTGGGCCTGACGGTGGCGGCCATTCCCGAAGGCTTGCCGGCCATTCTTACCATTACCCTCGCCATTGGGGTGCGCCAGATGGCCCGTCGCAAGGCGGTAGTTCGCCGGATGCCGGTGATCGAAACCCTGGGTGCGGTATCGGTCATCTGCTCGGACAAGACCGGCACACTCACCCGTAACGAAATGATGGTGACCACGGCCGTGACTGGCGGTGAGCGTTATGAGATTACCGGCGAAGGTTATGGTACCGACGGCAGGGTCTGCCGGGAGGGCCAGCCGGTCACTGGCGATGGGGTGCTGGCTGAGCTTGCCCGGGCAGCTGCGCTGTGTAATGACGCCAGCATCATTGGCAAAGACGGGCAGCCTTCTATCCATGGTGACCCCATGGAAGCCGCGCTGAAAGTGTTTGCCGGCAAGGCGGAATTTGATCACCTGAACAGTGCCACCGCCTGGCCGCGAGTGGATGAGGTTCCCTTCGATACCCGCATACGGTTCATGGCCACATTGCACCACGACCACCACGGCCACGGTATTGCCTATCTCAAAGGTGCTCCGGAACGGATCCTGGCTATGTGCGCGCACCAGGTGTCCCCGGATGGTGGAACCGAGTCGCTGAGCAAAGAGCACTGGGAACAGGTCATTACGGAGATGGCTTCCGAAGGTCTGAGAGTGCTGGCACTGGCGCGCAGGCCAATGGCGAAAGGCAGCCGGGAGCTGGTGGTGGAGGAGCTGGAACAGGGCGCGGAACTGCTGGGGGTGGTGGGTTTGCTGGACCCGCCCCGGCAGGAGGCTATCCGGGCTATCGAGGAGTGCCATGATGCCGGTATTCGGGTGAAGATGATCACCGGCGACCATGCCTTGACGGCCGGTGCCATTGCCCGAAAACTCGGGCTGCGCAATACCGACCGGGTACTGACCGGCAATGAGCTGGATGAGCTGGATGAAGACCAGCTCCGGGATCTGGCCGGCGAGGTGGATGTGTTTGCCCGCACCAGCCCCGAGCACAAACTTCGGTTAGTGAAAGCGCTGCAGGCACTGCACGGTGTGGTGGCCATGACCGGTGATGGGGTCAACGATGCACCGGCACTGAAGCGCGCTGATGTCGGTATTGCCATGGGCGTAAAGGGTTCGGAAGCGGCCCGGCAGGCGTCATCGGTGGTGCTGCTGGATGACAACTTTGCCAGCATTGCTGCGGCTGTCCGGGAAGGGCGCACGGTTTACACCAACCTGCGCAAAGGCATCGCCTTCATGCTTCCGATTAACGGCGGTGAATCCGTCAGCCTGATCACTGCCTTGTTACTGGGACTCACGCTGCCCATTTCCGCCTTGCAGATTCTGTGGGTGAATATGGTCAGCTCAGTGCTGCTGGCCATGACGCTGGCGTTTGAGCCGCCGGAGCCCGGCGTCATGCGACAACCGCCAAGACCCCGGGATGAATCCTTGCTGCAGGGTTTTGTGGTCTGGCGGGTAGCGTTTGTCTCCCTGCTGTTTCTGGTGGGTATCTTCGCGGCCTGGTTCTGGGTGATGCATCGCCATCAGGATCCGGTGCTGGCCAGCACATTAGCGGTCAACACCCTGGTGGCGATGGAGGTCTTTTATCTGTTTGCGGTGCGTTATCTTGATAGCGCCTCAATTACCCTGCGGGGGGTTCTCGGCACGCCCGTTGTGCTGGCAGCGATCGCGGCGGTCGTGGCGTTGCAGCTGTTGTTCACCTATCTGCCCTGGTTCCAGAGCACCTTTACCACCGCTGCTCTGAGCCTGGAGCAGCTGGCATTTTCCGTGGTGGCCGGTGTCGTGGTCCTGGTGGTGCTGGAGCTGGAAACCGCGATACGCAACCGGCTCAAGGCAGCCCGCGGGTAATCACTCCCGGATCCCCCCGGCCCTCCACAGCGGCCAGTTCGGCGCTGGAAAGCCATTCTCCGGGAGGTTTGTCCATCACCTCGGCGCAGGCCGCCAGGGCATGGCCCCATGAGCAGCGGTTGGCGAACAGCATGCCTGCTTCATTCAGCGTGCCGCCCCGGTTGATATAACCCAGCACCCGGGATTGTCCGGGTTGCGGGAACAGTGTGTGCAGGTGTCCGCGGAACACTTCCGGCCGCATATGGGTCAGGGCGACCCGCCGGTGCATGCGATGAGGGAAAAGGCGCTCACGCTCAAACTCGGTCAGGCAGGAGGCCGCTTCCATCGGATCCCGGGGTTGGCGGAAGCGCCCGGGTTCCTGCAGGTAGACCAGCCGGAACGGTGTGCCGGTCTCGCGCAAACGTTCGCAGGCCCGTATGGCCTCGGAAAGCTGATAGGCGCCGTTGGCAATCAGCAGCAGGGGCTCCTCGCCAGCCGAGGTATCCTCGTCCACCACCAGGGCGCCATGTCGGGCCAATGCTTCAGCTTCGCTGCCATTGAACACGCACGGGCGCTCCCGTTTCGGGATAACGAGGCAACTGATGCGGCCCCGCTCCCGGTAAACCGATGGCAGAATCGCCAGGGCGCTGTTGTAGTCAGCCGGGAAAATCACCCGGGAGACATCGCTCATTTCTCCCAGTAAAGCCTCACAGAAGCTGGTGTCCTGGTGGGATTGCTCGTTCTTGCCGTTTTCCCATGTGTGCGAGGTGGCAATCACTGGCAGTCCCAGCCATTGGGGTGGCCGGCCCACTTCTTTCTGATGTCGGGCGAAGATCAACTCCTGGCGGATAGCGCCGAGCATTTTCACGCAGAAGGCTTCGTAGCTGGCCACCAGATTCAATCCCGCTTTATTGGCCAGGCAGGCAGAGACGACCGCCTCTTCATTCAGTGCCGTAATGATCTTGCCGTGTACTGACTCGGCCTCGTTCTCCGGGTCGTTTACGCGGTGCTTGAGGCTGTCGAGCACGCCTTTGAGTCGGTTGCTGGCGAGTTCGTCCGGGTTGCCGACCCTGGGCCGGAGCTCCGGGTTGTCCGCGACCAGAGCCTTGAAGAATTCATCAACGGCAGTCATGGGTGAGCATTTGTTCTGAGCCCAGGGCAAAACCGGAATGGCAGGTTCCGAGGGACGGCGAAGCGCCAGCGGGTGATCCCGCTCCAGTGGCCGGCCCTGTTGGCTGTGTTCATTCAGCTCGGATACCGCCAGGTTCAGCTCCTGCGGTTTTACCCAGAGCGGTGTTGCGTATTCATTGAACAGCTCCCGGGATATGGCATCCATACGAGGATTGCCGGGCAGAGGCAGATTGTGAGCTGCGTTTTCTCCGGCGCCATAGAAGCCATAGCCTTTCACGGTCTCTGCGATACCGTAGGGTATGCGAACCGGGTAGCCGGTCTCACCTTGTTGCGCAGCGGTGCCATGGGCTGCAAGTGCCTGCTCCATGTCGTACATGGCACAGACGAAGGCCGCGGGATCACGGCCGTCAAATCGTACCGGATCAAAGCCCCGGTGTTGCAGGTGCTGCTCAAACCGTTCCAGACCCTCACGGGTACCAAGCTCGGTTCGTTGTTCAATGCGCCGGCCATTGGCAATCATCACCGGCAAGACCAGTCCGCAGTCCTCCGCACGCCACCATCGGGGTATCCAGTCACTGCCGCGCTGTTCTTCAGCGGCGCCATCGGAGAGAAAGGCTACCAGGGATTCACCGGGCAGCGGCATATGGGCGTACTGCAATTCCGCAAACCCGAGATAGCCGCCTTCGATAATGCCTCCGGCGGTGTGGGGGTTCACGTGGCTGCCCAGGGGCGCAGCCATGGTACCATCCGGTTTCTGGCGATAGCTGTAGAAGTCGGAGGCCAGTCGCGACAAGCCCTCGGGTGCCAGGTAACGGGTGCGTTGCTCGGGATGCAGGTTGCCGGTCAGCACGTTGAGGGCATCCACGGCGGCCACGCAATGCCCTTGCCCCATCAGCCAGCTGCGGGTTGTTCCGGTCAGATTGTTGAGGGCCAGATAGGCCGCGTAGGCAGGCACCATGTTCAGGGCGCCTCCGGTATGGCCTTCCGGCGAGGCCTTGAAATCCTGAGCGACCAGGGGCGCGCCGGCAATGTCCACCCGGTTGCAATAGGTCATGTGCACCACCAGCCACAGGCCGGCGCTGGCGAGCCGGTCCAGGGCAATCAGCTTCCGGTAAACCGTGTCTTCATCCGGTTGGTGCCCGGCGCTGACCAGTTTGCCGGCCAGTTCCCGGACTCTGGCGGAGGTCTGCTCGGAGTGCCGGATAACGCCATAGCCCTGCTGCCAGCACTGGAAGGCTGAGCCTGGTGTTGCCTCGTTGGGCGCCGGAGCTTGTTCAATTGGCGATGACATGACGGCCTCCATGGCTGATGAGTGTGAAAGAAGTGTAAAACGGACCGCGGGCAGCCCCCTTGATGCAGGTCAGTCGTATCTGCATCTTTTAGCATGCACTGAGCTGGTGCGGGGCTTGGGTCAGTACGGTTTTCGGTATAGGATGGCGGTTCTGGACGCAATGATGAAAGGAATCAATCCATGAGTAAGGCCATTGTATTGCTGGGCGATCTCGGTATGGACCATGCGGGATTTCCGCCCACACCGGTGATTGCCGGTTCCCCCGATGTTCTCGTTGACGGCAAACCGGTTGCCCGGGTAGGCGATCCGCTGCAACCCCATTCGAAGCCCAAGCACCCGCCCCATCCCCGGGCCATTGCGGCCGGTTCCGGCACCGTGATGATCAATGGCAAGCCGGCTGCAGTTACCGGTGGTGCTGTATCCTGCGGCGGTGTCACCGTTGGCAGTGGAACGGTAATAATCGGCAGTTAACGGTTTTTGTGCTCCAGGCTGAACGGGCGGCCCCAGTAATAGCCCTGCCCATGCAAGCCCGGGAACTGGTGTAGCCAGAGGGCGATGGTTTCGTCTTCCACGCCCTCGACCACCACATCCAGATCCAGGGCTGTGCCCAGTTCCAGGGCCGCGCGCAGGATTTTCTGTCTCGACGGGTAATCCAGCACACCCTCCAGGAAACTCCGGTCGATTTTCAGCTCATCCAGCTCGAACTGTGCCAGGGCTCCGAGTGAGGAGTGGCCGGATCCGAAGTCATCCAGTGCAATCCGAAAGCCCATCGCGCTCAGAGTTCGGATGGTACTGCGGGCCGTGTCCGGATCGGTCATCATGGCGGTTTCAGTAATCTCCAGGCTGACATTGGCCGGTTCCAGCTTGTGCCGTCGAACGATGGCACCGGCTTCCTCGTGGAACAGGCTGTGGGCCAGGTCCTTGGCGGAAATGTTCACCGCGACCGTTATATCGCGGCCATACTGTTCACGGAGCTGGTGACTGTCCCTGCAGGCACGGTCCAGCACCCAGAGTGTAACCGTGTGAATGATCCCCACTTCCTCGGCCAGAGGAATCCACTGGCTGGGCGATATCCTGCCGAATTCCGGGTGCTGCCAGCGAATCAGGGCTTCCAGTGAGCCAATCCGGCCATCGCGGATGTTGATCTTGGGCTGGTACTCCAGCCACATTTCGCCGGAACGCAGCGCTTGTTCCACATCCAGCATCAGCATTTGCTGGCGGTATTGCCATTCGGCAATGGCCGGATCATAAACCACCAGCGGCAGGCTCTCGTCCAGTGAAGCAAAGCCGGCACAGGCGAGTACCCCGGCCGGTTCCGCGCCGTGTTCCGGGGCGTGGGCGACGCCAACCGAGGCGGCCCAGGAAAATGAAAAACGGCCTTCGCGGAAATTCTCGGACAACCAGCGGCTGATGGCCTGCAGGCGTTGTCTCTCCAGCGCCTCGTCGGGGTGGCGCAACAGGGCAAAGGCATGGTTAACGGTGTCCAGGGTCGCCACGCTGTAACCGTTGATCATCACCAGCTGATCGCCCACCGTTTGCTTGAGATACCGGTTGAGTTGCCGGAGATACTGCTTCAGGAACTCTTCTGCCGCACGGTAGCCCAGGGCTTGTTCCAGTTCATTGAACCGGGCCAGGCGGATCATGCACAGGGTGTAGGGCGTTTTATGGCAGTCCAGAGCGCCCAGGGTTTCCTCCAGCATGGGCCGATTGGGCTTGCCGGTTACCCTGTGGGTTTTCAGCAGGCGGTCATAATCGCGCTCAATGCTGGCCCGGAGTTTCTGTTCCTCCTGCACACGTATGTCCGAGCTCAGACGTTTCTTGCGCTCTTCCAGCAGCAGTTTACCCACACCACTGGTCAGGATCAGGGAGCCGGTGGCTGCGCCCAGGAAAAAGGCGGAGTCGGTCACCGCATTCACGGGTAGCCAGCCAACGGTACGAAGTGATGACGTGACAGCCCCGATCACGATCGCCAGTACCGACAGGGCATAGTAGCGGGCGTAAACGTGGCTGTTCAGCTGGCGCAGACTCAGGGCAAAGATGAACAGCCCGCCGACGGCACTGCTCATCAGGAAGGCATGTTGCCCCAGGAAATGAAACCCCAGAGGCGCAGCCAGCAGGTGCGCTCCGGCAAGAAGACTGAAGGCCCGGAGTATCCGGGCTTCAGTGCGGGCCAGTTGGAGGAAGTGTGGGGTGAACTCGCATAGCGCGATCAGGCACAGCGGCAGACTGATGTTGAGCAGGGCGTTGAGCTCTGGCAGCGCCGGCCAGATCAGCCACAGTCCCAGGCCGTCCATCACCAGCTGACTGTAGATAACGCTGATCATCAGCACACTCAACCAGGCCAGTCCCGGTCGGCCAAGCTTGGCGACGATGCTGAGGTTGAGTAACAGGGCAAACACCAACAGGCCGGTGACAAACGATTTCCAGGCGGTGATGGCAGTGCCAGCGCCGAGCGCCTCAGCGCTGTCTGACAGGGTGACCGGCAACAACACCGGGCCGTGATTCTGTACTTCCACCAGCAGCGTGGTGGTGCCCGGCTGCAGTGTGACTGGCCAGACCCACTGCGGCAACGCCAGGTAGCGTTGATCGAAGGGATATCGATCGCCCATCGCAGGCAGGCGTTCAATCTGGCCGTCCGGGTGAATCAGGGCCGGCTGCAGGTGATCCAGGTAGGGTGTGGGCACCGTCACCTGGCTGGTCGCAGGTTCTGACGCCGGGTTCTCAAGTGTCAGCCGGAACGTGGCGGGCTTGTAGGGGTAGCCGATTCCGGAATAGCGGGTATCCGTGCGGCTCCAGGCTTGGGATTGCCAGAGTTTGTCTTGCAGTACCTTGCCCAGGGGGTGGATCAGATATTCGATCTGGCCAGTGATGCGAGGGCCGGTTGCGGAGCTGTCGGTCTGGACAGAGGGACTGACCGACAGGGTCGGCAATTCCTGCCAGAAGGTGGTGGCAAGTCCGTACGTGATGGCCAGGAGAAGGATGACAAACGGAAATGATTGGTGCAGCCACGCTGGTAATCTGCCCGAGCGGGTTTCCCTGGAGAGAGTCTGGCCGAGCGACGGAGAGTCCATCCTGAACGCATCCTGAAACTGAAAAGCGGCACCGTTACACTCTGGTTACAATGATTAACGAGATGTAACGAATTGATTTGACTAATATTTTACATGAATTTAAGATTTTTTACATTTGCTGTTTAAAACGCATGATTGAAAATGAGACCTGCGCCCGGCCCATGTGCGCTGATATAGTTCGCGCTATCGATCAATTCCCAGTTAAGGCCCGAGAGGCAGGTAGTTCACCATGCGTTACTCCGTATTTCTCACTGTTGTCGTCTTTCTCCTGGCGGTGTCCTGCCAGAGTGCTGCCAGTCCGGAGCGGGTTCCGAACCTGGCGTCGGTGCAGGCAGCTGCGGCGGAGGTTGGCCAGGAGGGCTTGCTGTTCGGGAAGCATGCCGACCGTCCGGTGCCTGTAGCGTCGATTACCAAGCTGATGACAGCGCTTGTGGTGGTGGAATCCGGCCAGGATATGGACGAGTGGCTGACCTTCGAGAAGCGTCATGTCGAGGCTGCTGCGAACGCCTGGAGCAGGATCCGGGTGGGCTCTCAGCTTCGGCGCCGCGACGTGCTGCGGATTGCCCTGATGTCATCCGAGAACTTTGCTGCCTACACTTTGGCGCGTACTTATCCCGGCGGCTTTGACGGTTTTGTGGCCGAGATGAACGCCAAAGCCAAAGCCCTGGGGATGCTTCAGACCCGATTTGTTGACCCGACCGGTCTCTCTACCGGCAATGTGTCCACGGCAGCGGATCTGGTGATCCTGGCGCGTGCTGCGCTCAAGCATCCCGAAATTCGTGAAGCCTCGACCACCGGCTACTATCGGGCCGAGTTCCGCAAACCCCGGTACAGCCTGTCGTTTGGCAATACCAATGCGTTGGTGCATCGGGACAGCTGGGGCGTGAGCCTGAGTAAAACCGGATACCTGACGGAGGCGGGGCGTTGTCTGGTGATGGTGTCGGAGATGAACGGAACGCCCGTGATCACGGTTTTGCTGGACTCTCTGGGTACCCGGTCTCCGATGGGCGATGCCGGCCGAATCAAGCGCTGGCTTGCCACGGGTCAACCAGGTTCGGTGGCGCCGGCCGCGAAGCGTTATGCACAGGAAAAAAATTCAGCTCTGATGGCGGCAGAGGCAGAACAGTCTCGAACCACCACGGCGTCCTCACAATAAAGGAACAGCTCAGACCATGATTGAGATACTGACCACCGGTGGCACCATCGATAAGGTCTATTTTGATGCCAACAGCAAGTTTGAAATCGGGGACAGCCTGTTGCCGGAACTGTTGACGGAATCCAACATCCATGACGGCTATGAGGTTCGCCCCCTGATGCGCAAGGACAGCCTGGAACTGACCGATGCGGACCGTCAAACCATTCTGGCCGCAGTCAAGGCCTCGGCCAGCCAGCGTATCCTGATTACCCATGGCACTGATACCATGGCGCAGACCGCCGAGGTACTGAAATCGGTAGCCGATCGCACGATTGTGCTGACAGGCGCCATGCAACCCGCGCGTATGCGGCGCACCGACGCTATCTTCAACGTTGGCTTTGCCTGGGCCGCGGTGTCGCTGTTACCGGCGGGGGTCTATATTGCCATGAATGGCGAGGTGTTTGAGGCGGGTTCGGTGCGGAAAAATCTGGAAGCCCAGAGGTTTGAGCGCGCTTAGGTGGGTGGCGTTCACTCGGTCACTGATCGGATTTCCTGAGCTGTCAGTGCCCGGAATTCTCCGGGCGCCAAGGCATCGTCCAGCTCAATGCTGCCGATGCGGAAGCGGTGCAGGGCTTCCACGCGATTGCCAACGGCGGCCAGCATTCGTTTAACCTGGTGGTAACGGCCCTCGCTGATGGTCAGGTCGATGACCTTGTCGCTGTGTACACGGACCTCGGCGGGCCTGGTCGCCGTGGTTTCACCGTTTAGCATGACGCCTTTTTCAAGCGCCCGGCGGGCCTCGTCCGGGATAGCCTCAGCTAGCCAGACCCGATAGCTTTTGCGGCATTCCCGCCGGGGTGAAGTGACCGCATGGGACCATTGGCCATCGCTGGTCAGCAACAGCAGGCCAGTGGTGTCTTTGTCCAGACGCCCTGCCATATGAACCCGACTGGCCAGATTACCGGGCAGCAGGTCGAGAGCGGTTGGCTGACTGCTGTCAGTGGTGGCACTGAGCACCCCGGCGGGTTTATGCATCATCAGGTAGATATCGCCGGGTAAGGTAACCGGCGTACCGTCAAGATGAACAGATTGTTCGGCCTCCACCCGACGATTGGCTTGCCGACAGGTTTCTCCGTTCACCTTCACACGCCCCGCCGACACCACCTTTTTTGCCTCCTTGCGGGAAAGTTCTGTAGCGTTCGCCAGATACTGGTCCAGCCGCATCAGCAAGAGCTCCCCTGGTTGGGAACGGATAGGGTCGCCAGGCACAGTACCGGCACCTGGCCGGTCATTCGATCCCACAACAGGGGCAGGGCGGCCCGGTTCAGCGCCGGGCGGGGCAGGCGATCACTGGCGAGTGGTTGTAGTCCGCCTTCGGCGGTTTCCGCCAGGATGAAGGTGAAGGGGTGAGCGCCGGGTATGCCCAGCCGGATATCCGTTGCGGTTATCTGAGTGCCGTTCTGTTGGTAGTCCAGAAAACCGCCGGTAAACCATTCCAGCCGCCGGGATTCCGGAAGCTCGGCGACAAGGCGGGCAAGCTCCGGCTGCCGTGGGAAGCGTTCCAGCACCAGCTCATCGCTGGCATCAAGAAAACCGGTTACAACTTCGATTCTTTGCTCGGCATTGACTGCCGTGGCACGCCACAGAACAGTGTTGAATGGCATGGGCTGAACCATCAGGGCTGCCTGCTCCATACCGGCATTCGCCAGGGCCGGTCGCACGCGCTCGGTGATGATCTGCTGTGCAACCAGGGTCCAGCCGAGATAGAGACTGGATAGAAGCAGTCCGGCTGCAACGGTTCTCGAAGCCGGTGGTCGATACAGAAAGGCCAGGCAACCCGCCAGCAGTGGCAACGTATAGAGCGGATCAATGATAAAGATACTGTTGATCGCCACGGGCCGGCCAATGGGCCAGAACAGCTGGGTACCGTAGGTGGTAAAGGCATCCAGCAACGGATGCGTGAGCAGGATCAGGCCAACCAGAGCCAGCCATCGCTGATAGGAGATGAGCGGTTTCCAGCGCCACAGGCCCCAGGCGATGAGCAGAGACAGTGGCGCCAGAATAAACAGGGAATGGCTGAACCCCCGATGCTGGGTAAAGTTGGCAACGGCTGTGCCATAGTCAATGACTACGTCCAGGTCGGGTAATGTGCCGAGCAGGGCGCCGGTCAGAAGGGCTGATCGTCCCAGGGTTTTGCCGGCAACCGCGCCCGCAATGGAAGCGCCAAGTGCAGCCTGTGTGATGGAGTCCATAATGTCCCGATTCGTGGTGACTGGGTGATACCAGTATTATGCGCGGATTCGGGATTCAGATCACGGGAGGTAGCAGAATCGCCGGCAGCACAGGGTACTGCCGGCGAAGAGGGAGTTGCTCAGACCTTGCGGCGGCGCGCCAGGCCCAGGCCGGCCAGGCCGAGGCCCAGCAGCGCGAGAGTACCGGGTTCCGGTACGGAGCGAACGTTCAGCTTGGCCAGCAGATCGACAGAGGTTGCCTTGCCTTCCTGGGTTTCAATTTCATTCAGGCCATTGGCAAAGCCAAGCAGAGACAGAGAATAGATGTTGGAGCCGAACTGGAACTCGGAGCTCTCAATCATGTTGTCAAGAATAACGACATCATCAACGTCCTGTTCGACGCTCCAGCAGAATACCCACCAGCATTCCTGACCGACATTCGGTGTTTCGTTGTGAATGAAGTCAAAGGTATAGGGGCCGGTTACCGTGTTGTTGCTTACCGTTGTGGAGAAGGTGGCGAATACATCCAGGCTCACGCCGGTGATGCTTTCACCGGTAATCCGGTTGTTGAAATGTGTAAAGGTTCCCAACACAAACGGATCGTCTGAGGTGATGGTCTGTGGCAGGCTGGCAGGGCCCTGAAAACCATAGCCACTCTGTGGGCCTTCGTTGCAGGTTTTCCACCACAAGTGCCCGGTGCAGGTAACTTCGCCGGTTCCCCAGCGCAGGGTGTCAGTGCCCACGCCCGTAACGTTGCTGCCATTGCTTGGTGAGTTCCAGGTTCCTGAAACCGATTCAAGATCGACCGGGAAGGCCCAGGCAGTTGCGGCGAATCCAAAAGTTACCGCCGCTACGATTCCTTACATTAATTTAAGCATTGTCCACACCTTACTACTCACAGTTGTAGGATTGCCCGGAAATCGCCAGGCACTGTGAAAGTGTGTAGCTAAATGCGTGCCAGCATTTTTATCCTGAAAATACAAAGCGTTATAGCGCTGCTCTTCGCTAGCTGTAAAAAAACTGGACGCTTTCAGGAGCCGCTGTAAACCCCGAGAGCCGCTAATACCTGTTCTGAGGGAAAGCCGTCAGCCACCAGGCCCTCCGCTTTCTGGTACGCGCGAATGGCCTTGCGGGTGTTGGAGCCCAGGATGCCATCGGGTTCCCCGCTCGGGTAGCCTTTGTCATTCAGAGCCTGTTGGAGCTCCAGCACCTGATTTCTTGACAGCGCGGGCTGGTCTTCCGGGGGAGGGTTCTGAAGCTTTCCGGCGCCGGCTATCCGGTCGGCCAGGTGGCCAACGGCAATGGCGTAGAACTCGGATCGGTTCCAGCCCATGATCACCCGGAAATTACTGTATACCAGAAAGGCCGGGCCCTGATGGCCGCTGGGCACGATCAGGGCCGCTTCAATGGGTTCGTTGGCCAAGCTGTTTCCAAAGGCATCGGTGATCCCCATCTTGCGCCAGTCAGCCAGGGGCAGGCGACGGCCATCGGCCAGACTGAAATCAAAGTTGTCGGGTAACAGCACCTCCCGTCCCCATCGATAGTCGCCATTCCAGCCCATGGACTCGAGAAAACGACCGGCAGACATCATGGCGTCAGGCAGGCTGTTCCAGAGATCCCGGCGCCCATCCCCATCGGCGTCGACCGCGTGTTTCAGGAATACCGTTGGCATGAACTGCACATGGCCCATGGCGCCGGCCCAGGAGCCTTCCATCTGATCAGCGGGAATGGCGCCCTCGTCAATAATCCGCAGGGCAGCGATCCATTGTTCTGTGAAGAAGCTGCTGCGCCGGGCATCGCAAGCCAGGGTGGCGAGGGCACTGGGCACCTGCATCTTGCCGAAGTAGCTGCCATAGTTGGTTTCCAGGCCCCAGAATGCCGCCAGATAAGGGGCGGGAACGCCGGTTTCCGCGGTCACGCGGTCCAGGAGTTCACGGTGTTCTGCCAATAATTCCCGGCCTTTGCCGACCCGGGTGTCGTTAACCCGTCGGTTCAGGTAGTCGGCAAAGGTGGTAGTAAATTCGGGCTGTCTCCGGTCCAGCTCAATCACTCTGTCGAGGTGCACCACGCCGGCCATCACGGACTGCACCGTGGATTCACGCACACCGGCGACGACGGCTTTCTCTCCGAGCGCCTGTTTGCACTGCTCAAACTCCGGTGTGTTGGTTGTTTCGGTTTCTGCCCTGGCAACCAGCGCCAGCGTGCTCAGGGAAATCGCCACCAGGGAGCGGCGAATGGCAGTCCGGAAGGTCAGGTCGGGCACGGGAATCCTCGCAATAGAGTCATAAAGGCATTGGCTTCCATGTTAGCGCGTTTTCCGTGTTGGAAAATACCGCCATAACCTACAGTGCCGCGTGTTTTTTCGGTTGGGAATCTACTTATCGCCCTCCGGTTTTGTCGTCTTTTTGTAGCACTCCGGTCACGTCAAAACCGGGATGTTCTATAGTTGGAGCATGAGTGGAATCCGGAGCAGATGTCGTTATGGCAACACTGAAGGCGCTGGTCGTCGATGACGCCAGTTTTGTAAGAGATCTGGTGAAACGGACAGTGCGCCAGCGCTTTCCCGTCATTGAAACCACGGACGCCCAGAATGGCCGGCGGGCCCAGTCCCTGATGTCGAGAACCAGTTTTGACCTGGTGTTGTGTGACTGGGAAATGCCGGAGATGTCCGGGCTGGAACTGCTGCAGTGGATGCGCCAGCAACCGCAGTACCAGAAGGTGCCATTCATCATGATCACCAGTCGCGGCGACAAGGATCATGTGATTGAGGCGGTCAAGGAAGGGGTGTCTGAATACCTGGGCAAGCCTTTTAGCCCGGAGGGGTTGAGCAAGAAAATCATCAAGGTGATGGGTCGCCGCCTGAAGGACGCCATGGATCGCAGCGGCAAATCACTGGAAGGGCCGGCGGATGCGTTCAAGGAATCCGCCACCCTGCTCACCCAGAAGCGGGAGGCGCCGGCGCCAAGGCCGGAAGCCTCAAAGCCTGAACCCGCGGCTGATAACCCGCTGCTGAATGCTGGTAGCGCAAAAGCGGCTGCAGGCAAGCCTCAGGCCCGTGGTGTCATGAGTATGGCATCTGTAAGGTTTTCCGACAGTACCCTGAAGTCGGTGGTCAAGGACATTAACCTGACGGAAGTACGGGTGATCGCCAAGCGGGATCAGGAATTCCCGGGGATTCTCGATCAGGCGGTGGTCGATATTGACATGGGGGATGGCCAGATGGCTCGCCTGAACGGTTACGTGCATCAGCTGCAGGCGGTGGATAAGCGCCAGGATACCGACTTTGTCAGTGTCACTATCCGTTTTGTCGATGAAGACCCGAAGAAGCTGGAGGACCTGTCACGGTTCGTGGCCAGGTTCCGGGCCTCAAACCGTTAACTGAGGGTGTCTCAGTCCTCCGGGACTTGCTCGGGAATCCGTTCGACCAGGCGCTCCCTTGGAAAATGGCAGATAAACTCGCTGCCTTCGCCGACTTTGCTGCGAATTTCCAGGTTGCCGTCGTGATTGATCAGCACATGCTTGACGATAGCCAGGCCGAGGCCGGTTCCGCCGGTGTCCTTGTGGCGGCTGGGGTCGGCGCGATAGAACCGTTCGGTCAGCCTGGGGATATGGATCGGATCAATGCCGATGCCGGTATCCTTGACGGACAGATGGGCGCCTTCGCGATTGGTGCTCCAGGCAACTGTGATGGCTCCGCCGGCCGGCGTGTATTTCACCGCATTAAACACCAGGTTGGAAAACGCACTGCGTAGCTGGCTTTCATCGCCCTGCAGCAGGCGGTGGTCACTGATCTGAACACTGATCTGGTGGCCCTTGTCGCCGCTTAGGGCCCTTGCATCATGACAGATCTGGTTCAGCAGGGCATCGACATCGGTCAGCGTGTCATCCACCGTATGCTCGCCGGTTTCGATACGGGACAAGAGAATCAGATCTGTGATCAGGGCCTCCATCCGGGAGGCCTGTGCCGCCATGGTATTGATGGCCCGGCGCCACTTGGCAGGCAGCTCATCACCATGATCCACCAGGGTTTCAAGGTAGCCACTGATCACGGTCAGCGGTGTGCGCATTTCATGGGAGACGTTGCCGACAAAGTCCCGCCGCATTTGTTCAAGCTGATACAGCCGGGTGACATCCTTGGCCACGATCAGGCGATCGTCGTCGCCGAACAGGCTGATCTGGATCTGCAGATGGATGTGAGGCTTGGCAGGAGAATTGATTTCCAGAGGCTCGCGGTAATCCCGGGCGTCGAAATAGGCCTTGAACGCCGGGTTGCGAATCAGGTTATGAATGTACTGGCCCTGATCGGTGCTGCGACGGAAGCCCAGCAGGTATTCGGCCGAACCGTTCCACCATTCCATGGCGCCCCGGGCATCGGTCATGATCACACCGTCGCGCATGGCGTTGGTGGATTCCTGCACCCGGTTGATGCGGGCCCGGAGTCGATCCTGGGTCAACAGATGATTCTGGTTCAGCTTGTGCAGGTTGTCGAAGATATCACCCCACAAGCCGATGCTCTGGGGAGCCTCATCGGAAGCGCTGGGATTGCCCAACCACTGGTACAGGCGCCGGGCCTGGATCAGGGTCCACCAAAGGTAGGCAACAAGCCCCACCAGCAGCCCGTAGAGCGGTTCGCCGAAATAGAACCCCACCAGTGTGGTGCCTGCGAGTGCGGTGATGATCAGTCTCAGGTAACGGGACCAGTTGTGTTGCATCCACTACTGCCTTGTCGTATTGCCGGTGCTGATGCCGTGATCGCCGGACGATGAGGGGCGGCCCGGGCTGTCTTCAGGGAGAAAATCAGGCCACTTTGGTGGAAAACCGGTAGCCCGTTCCCCGCACGGTCTGAATCAGATGATCGTACCTGTCTCCCAGCGCCTTGCGCAGGCGACGGATATGAACATCGACGGTGCGTTCCTCGACATACACGTTGCCGCCCCAGACCTGATCCAATAGTTGAGACCGAGTATAGACCCGTTCCTGGTGAGTCATAAAGAATTGCAGCAGCCGGTACTCGGTCGGGCCCATATTGATGGCACCTTCAGCCGTGGTTACACGGTGTCCAACCGGGTCCAGGGTCAGACCGTCCACTTCGATGGGGCTGTCGACACCCGGAGGTGTGGCACGACGCAGGACCGCCTTCAGGCGGGCCACCAGCTCACGAGGGCTGAACGGCTTGGTGATGTAATCGTCGGCACCGACTTCCAGGCCCTGAATCTTGTTATC
>NZ_DIHV01000151.1:0-18126 GCF_002420325.1 Marinobacter sp. UBA5687 | reverse complement strand
CGGATGGTCTTGCCCTCCAGGTGCTCGGCCAGATCCGCCGGCACCGGCCAGCGCAGGCTGGGGTTGCGGACAATTACCCGCTGGATGGTCTGGCCTTCGCAGTGAGGCGCGATGCCCTGACGGGTGGTTTCAACTTCAGGTAATTCCGGCACAGAGCCTCCACCAACAGACAGATTTTGAGACGAAACAGTGTAATCGGTAACAAAAAAGCCGCCAAACCTGGTTGTCCAGGCTTACACCTGTACGCTAGAGTGGGCCTAACGATCACCCCCTTCGAGTGCCAGCGACATCCCTCAGCAGTATCGCCTTTCGAAGTTAATCGAGTTTCGAGGATTATCTATGTGGTTTAACGGTCTTCTGGACCTTTCTGTGTGGCAGCTGATCGCGGTCACTCTGGTGATGACACACATCACCATCGTCAGCGTTACCCTTTATCTGCATCGTCATTCGGCCCATAACGCGCTGGATCTGCATCCCGTCCTCAAGCATTTTTTCCGCTTCTGGCTCTGGCTGACCACGGCCCAGAACACCAAAGAGTGGACGGCCATCCACCGTAAACACCATGCCAAGTGCGAAACCGAGGAAGATCCTCACAGCCCGGTGGTGCTGGGTATTCGCAAGGTGCTGTTTGAGGGCGCCGAGTTATACGCAGCTTCTGCCACCCCTGAAACCCTTGAGCGCTATGGCCAGCGCACCCCGGAAGACTGGGTCGAGCGCAACCTCTACAGCCGGTACAAGACCCTGGGTATTGCCTTGATGGCAGTGATCAACCTGGCGCTGTTCGGGGTGCACGGCATCTGGATCTGGGCGGTCCAGATGATGTGGATTCCGGTATGGGCTGCCGGCGTGGTCAATGGTATCGGCCATTACCTGGGCTATCGAAATTTCGAATGCGCCGATAACGCCCGCAACATCTCGCCGCTGGGTATCCTGATTGGTGGTGAAGAGCTGCACAACAATCACCACACCTATCCGAATTCGGCCAAGCTGTCTCGTCGCTGGTACGAAGTGGACATCGGTTGGGGTTACATTCGTCTGTTCCAGCTGTTTGGTCTGGCGACGCCGAAAGGCTACCGGCCTATTGCTCATTATGTTCCGGGCAAGCAGGCGGTGGACGTGGAAACCGTTCAGGCTATCGCCAATAACCGCTTTGTGATCATGCGCCAGTATCGCAAGCGAGTAATGGAGCCGGTGCTGCGACAGCAGAAAGCGTTGATGGACGACGAAATTCGTCCCCGTTATCGCAAGCTCAAGCAATTGCTGTCTCGCGAAATCAGCCTGATCAAGCCTCGGGAAAAAGAACATCTCGACACGGTGCTGGAGCGTAACGAAGTGCTCAGGCTGATCTACGAGAAGAGTCATGAACTCCAGGCACTCTGGCGCCAGCGCGGGCTCAAGCCCCAGGACAAGCTGCAGGCGTTGATGGAGTGGTGTCGTGACGCCGAAGCCAGTGGTGTTCGTTACCTGGAAGAGTTTGCCGCCCACCTGCGGGCGTATTCCTTGCGCCCCGCCAGTTGAGTTTCGCCTGCCTGTAGGACATCGCCGGAAGCCTCTGTTATTGGGCTTCCGGTTCTTCTCTCTGTTCAACCCGGAAAAGACAGTAGCTGACCTGGCCGGCCGATTTCTGTCGGTGCAGATGCCAGCTGGCCGGTACCGCCGGCAAGGCTCTTTCACTCTCGTGCTCGACATAGATCCAGCCACCCGGCGTCACCCATTGCTGGGCGTCCAGTAGCGGTATCAGGCGTTCCAGCCAGCCTTGCCGGAATGGCGGGTCCATAAACACGATGTCGTAGCCTGGGCCGTCACGCCTGGCCAGAAACTGTTCCACGTCCTGGCAGGCGACATCCCCTTTGCTGGTTCCCAGCAGCCGGAGGTTGTCCCGGAGCGCTTTGGCCAGGGCGGGGGTGTGGTCCACCAGCGTTGCCTGCGCTGCTCCACGGGACAGTGCTTCCATTCCCAGAGCCCCGGAACCGGCGAACAGATCCAGGCACCGGCTACCGGCCAGGTGGAAGTTCAGCCAGTTGAACAGGGTTTCCCGGGTGCGGGCCGGGCTGGGCCGCACGCCGCCGGCGTCCGGAAAGCGCAGTTTCCGGCTGCGCCAGTCGCCACCGATGATTCTCAGTTCGCCGGTTCCGGAGCCTTTGCCTGGTGAGACGACGGGTTTTTTGCGGGCTGGGGGACGTCGTGCCATAGGGGCGAGGCTCCGGGGAAGTCATGGATGGCTGATGTTTGCGGCTATGGTACCGGAATCCACGAGACCGGTTAATCCTGCCCCATCACTTGTGCCGGCCAGTCTGTTAGAATGCTCCACTTATTTTGGCGAGCTGAGGTTCTTGTGCCCTCTTCGCGAACCTGCGGCCTGTGCCCGCCCTTTTTTCAGACAGATGGATAGATTATGACGGCAGAGTGGATTTCAGTCGGCCTGTTGGCCCTTCTTGTTCTGTTTTTTGTGCTGGATATCGCCGGCAACCGCAAGCGTGCGCCCCGGCCCAAGCCGGTACCTCAGCGTAAGCCGGAGGTGGCCAGGGGGCCGGCTCCTGTGCCAGCGGAACCGGAGGCCGAAACTGAAGTGCCGCCTGAACCCGCGGCAGAAGCCACTGAGCCGGAAGCGGCTCAACCGGCTGTTGAGCCGGCTCCCGCGCCGGAACCCGTTCCGGCGCGGGAGCCTGAGGTTGAGCGCGAACCGGAAACCCGAGTCAGTGTCTTCGAGCGCATCAAGCAGGGTCTGGGGAAAACCCGGGCCAGCCTGACCGGTGGTCTGGCCGACCTGTTCTCGGTGGGCAAGAAGATTGACGAAGATCTGCTGGAAGAAATCGAAACCACGTTGCTGATGGCCGATGTGGGTGTGACCGCCACCTCTGAGATCATCGACGCCCTGACCGAGAAACTCGAACGCAATCAGCTGAAAGATGGCGAGGCCCTGCGCAAGGCGCTACGGGATGAGTTGCATGGCCTTCTCAAGGACGTGACCCGGCCGCTGGAGATCGATGCTGGTAAACAGCCATACGTTATCCTGATGGTTGGCGTGAACGGAGTCGGCAAAACCACTACCATCGGCAAGCTCACCATGAAATTCCAGAGCGAGGGTAAGTCGGTCATGCTGGCCGCGGGTGACACCTTCCGGGCGGCGGCGGTTGAGCAATTGCAGGTCTGGGGCGAGCGCAACAACGTTCCGGTAGTGGCCCAGCATACCGGCGCAGACAGTGCATCGGTAATTTTCGACGCCATCCAGTCTGCTCAATCCCGGGGTGTGGATGTGGTGATTGCAGACACCGCCGGTCGCCTGCAGAACAAGGACAACCTGATGAACGAGTTGTCCAAGGTCGTTCGGGTGATGAAGAAGCTGGATGAATCTGCGCCTCATGAGGTGATGTTGGTGCTGGATGCCGGCACCGGTCAGAATGCCCTGAGCCAGGCCCAGGTATTCCAGCAGGCAGTGGGTGTCTCCGGCATTACGCTCACGAAACTGGACGGCACGGCCAAAGGCGGTATTGTGTTTGCGATCGCCCGTCAGCTGCAGTTGCCAATCCGCTATATCGGGGTAGGAGAACAGGCCGAAGACCTGCGCAGCTTCGATGCCGAAACTTTTGTGGATGCGTTGTTCGAAGACTGACGCCGTAAAGACGGAGTAGCTGCCCCGATGATTGAGTTCCGCCAGGTAACCAAACGCTACGACAGTGATCACACCGCACTCAGGGCTGTGAACTTTCACCTGGATCGTGGTGAGCTGGCGTTTCTGACCGGTCATTCCGGCGCGGGCAAGAGTACCCTTCTGAAACTGATCATGGTGATGGAGCGCCCGACAGCGGGTGAGGTGATCGTGGGGGGGCAGAAACTGAATAGCCTGCCCCGCCGACAGATTCCTTACATCCGGCGTCATATCGGTGTGGTGTTCCAGAATCACCAGCTGTTGTTCGACCGCACGGTGTTCGACAATGTGGCCATGCCATTGGAGGTGATGGGGGCCTCGCCGGAAGACACCGGCCGGCGCGTGCGGGCGGCACTGGACAAGGTTGGTTTGCTGAAAAAGGAAAAGATGAACCCCATGCAGTTATCCGGGGGTGAGCAGCAGCGGGTCGGTATTGCTCGTGCGGTGGTAAACAAACCACCCGTACTGCTGGCGGACGAGCCGACCGGTAACCTGGATCCCGAATTGTCTGCAGACATCATGCGGTTGTTTACCCAGTTCAGTCAGGTTGGGGTAACGGTACTTGTGGCAACCCACGATATTGCTCTGATTAATGAAATGAATCGACGTACGCTGACTCTGAATCAGGGCCAACTGGTTGCTGGCGGAGGTGTGAGTGGCCACTGACTCTCGCCAGAAGCCGGATAATCGCCGGGGCGCTAACCGTTCGCGATCACTGTTGAGTGATCAGGCCCGGAGTTATCTGGGCCACCACCGGAAAGTAGCCCGGGATTCTATCCAGAGAATGTGGAAAACCCCGGTAGCCAGCGCCATGACCTGGACAGTGATGGGGGTAGCTCTGGCCTTGCCGGTTGCCCTGCTGTTGCTGTTGACCAGCCTGCAGGGTGTGAGTGCGGGCTGGGAGAGCACGGCCAGGATTACCGCCTATCTGGCGATGGACCTGCCGGCGGAGGAAGCCCGGGATATGGCCGCGGACATTGAAAGCGATGGGCGAGTGGTATCGGTTCAGCTGGTCGAGCGTGACCAGGCCCTGGCCGATTTTCGTGCCAGTTCCGGGCTCGACGAAGCTCTGGATTTCCTGGAAGAGAATCCTTTGCCGCATACGCTGTTGATTACACCCGAAGACAGCGCTCGCTCGGCAGAGGGTGTTCAGGCACTGGTGACGTTTGTCGAGAATATGAACGGTATCGATCAAGTCCAGGTCGACCTGGGCTGGCTGCAACGCCTGAACGCAATGACCGACATCCTTGCCCGCGCCGTCTGGGCGCTGGCTTTGTTGTTGGGGGCTGCGGTTATCCTGGTGATTGGTAACACGGTACGTCTGGCCATCGAGAACCGGCGGGATGAAATCCTCGTGGCAAAACTGGTGGGCGGAACCGATGCTTTCGTTCGTCGCCCGTTTCTTTACACCGGCGCCTGGTTCGGGCTCGGGGGTGGCCTGGTGGCGTGGTTACTGATTCAGGTGTCGCTCTGGTGGTTAAGCGGCCCGATCGAGCGTCTTGCCGGGCTGTATCGCAGTGAGTTTACCTTGCAGGGGCCGGGGTTCGATGGCGCGTTGGCATTGATAATCGTAGCGATGCTGTTAGGCTGGCTGGGCGCCTGGGTTGCGGTGAGGCGTCATCTGGATGACATAGAGCCGGGCGATATTGCTGGAGGCTGATCCGGATCGCGGGAAAACCGTATTGAAAAAAGAGTCTTTTCTGACGTAGTTTGATTTGTAGAAAAGCAAAGGCGATCTTTCCAGATGTATGATTTTTAACGTTTTACTGGGAAGTTCGGGAACTAATTGAGTTCTTGGCGGTCTCATATTGAGTTGCTATATTTAAAGGCTGTCAGGTTCGGAGGTTAATGCATGGGTACGAGTTTACAGCTGGTTGACAGACTGGTTCCGGGTGCGAATCTCGAGTCATATATCCAGGCGGCGAGTCGCATTCCTGTTCTCTCCGTTGATGAAGAGCGGGAACTGGCAGAACGGCTGCACTACCATGGCGATGTTGAGGCCGCGCGTCAGTTGGTGCTGTCGCACCTGCGCTTTGTGATTCACATTGCTCGCAGCTATTCTGGCTACGGCCTGGCCCAGGCCGACCTGATCCAGGAAGGCAACGTTGGCCTGATGAAGGCCGTCAAGCGGTTTAATCCTGAGTATGGCGTGCGTCTGGTGTCGTTTGCCGTGCACTGGATCAAGGCGGAGATTCACGAATTCATTCTGCGTAACTGGCGCATTGTGAAAGTGGCCACCACCAAGGCCCAGCGCAAGCTGTTCTTCAATCTGCGCAGCCAGAAGAAGAAGCTGGCATGGCTGAATCACGATGAGTTGAAAGCGGTCGCCAATGATCTGGGTGTCGAGCCGCACGTGGTGCGGGAAATGGAAGGTCGTCTGGCTTCCCAGGACACCGCCTTTGACGGCCCGATGGATGATGACGAAGACAACGCCTACCAGGCGCCGGCTTATTACCTGGAAGATCGCCGTAGCGATCCGGCGGTTCAGCTGGAAAACGCTGACTGGTCTGAGGACTCCAACGGCCGGCTGATGCAGGCGCTGGAGCAGCTGGACGAGCGAAGTCAGGATATTCTGCGTGAACGCTGGTTGTCGGAGAGCAAGTCGACGTTGCATGAGCTGGCCGACAAGTACGGGGTGTCCGCTGAGCGGATCCGCCAGCTTGAGAAAAACGCCATGAAGAAGATCCGGGTGCAGATGGCCGAGGTCGCCTGAGGTTTATTGCCAGCCCGGAAGCTGAAAACGCCACCACCGTTCGCGGTTGGTGGCGTTTTTGTTTGTATAATCCGCCTACTCATATTTATCTGAGCCTTGGGGGCGGAAGCGCTTGGGAGGGCCTTTCCAAAAAACGCTCCTTGCGGCACATCCCTGTGGCGCTTCTGCTCCGCCATCCGTGGCTCCGCAAATTTTTGGAAAGGCCCTCCCAAGCGCTTCGTCATTCCTCGTGCGTGTAGGAAGAACAAAGATGACTCATATGAACCTTCGAATTTCTTTTCTCGGCATCGGCCTGATGGGCACGCCGATGACCCGTAACCTGCTGGACGCCGGTTTTTCCATGACGCTCTGGAATCGCACCACCAGCAAATGCGAGCCCTTTGCCAGCGAAGCGACGATCGCCGGGACGCCCGCCGAGGCGGTGGCGGAGGCCGATATCGTGATCGCCATGCTGGAAAATGGCCAGGTGGTGGATGATGTGCTGGTGAAGCAGGGTGCTATGGCTGCGGTGAAGCCGGGTGCGCTGGTGATCGATATGAGTTCGGTGCAGCCTTCGCTGGCGCGGGAACATGCCGAGCTGGCCGCAGAGCAGGGGGCCGGTTATGTCGATGCACCGGTATCTGGCGGCACGGTGGGTGCGGCCGAGGCTCGTTTGAGTATCATGGCGGGCGGCTCGGAAGCCGATATCGAGCGGGCTTTGCCGGTGTTCAATGCGCTGGGCAAATGCACCCGCATCGGGCCGGTGGGGGCCGGTCAGCTGGCAAAGCTGGCCAATCAGGCGATTGTGGGGATCACCATCGGGGCTGTGTCGGAGGCGCTGTTGCTGGCAGCCAAAGGTGGCGCGGATCCGGCCGCCGTGCGGGAAGCGCTGATGGGCGGGTTTGCCGGCAGCCGGATTCTGGAACTGCATGGCCAGCGGATGATTGACCGGGACTTCGCGCCGGGCGCTCCGGCCCGCATCCAACTCAAGGATATGCGTATGATTCTGGATGAGGCCCGCTCGGAAAATCTGACCCTGCCGCTGGCCCAGCAGGTGCATAATGAATACCTTGCCCTGGTCGCCAATGGCCACAGCGATGTCGATCACAGCGGCTTGTTGCTGGAGCTGGAGCATCTGAACGGTTCCTTGATGGGTTCACTGGGCCGAGGCCCCAAGCACTGAATTAACCGGAGAAATCTGCCATGCCCCGTTTTGCTGCCAACCTGAGCATGCTGTTTACCGAAGTGCCGTTTCTGGAACGTTTCGCCCGGGCCCGAAGTGCCGGGTTTCATGGTGTGGAGTATCTGTTTCCCTATGAGTGGCCGGCAGAACAACTGGCGGAGCGGCTTCAGAGCAACGGGCTGGAACAGGTACTGTTCAACCTGCCGCCCGGCGACTGGGCAGCAGGGGAGCGAGGCATTGCCTGTCTGCCGGATCGCATTGAGGAGTTTCGCGCCGGTGTCGAGCAGGGCATTCACTACGCCCGGATGCTGGACTGCAAGCAGCTCAACTGCCTGGCGGGTTTGAAGCCCGAATCCGTTGCCGAGGAAGAGGCCTGGCAGACCCTGGTGGCGAATGTGCAGTACGCAGCCGACCGGTTCGCCGAAGCAGGCCTGACCCTTTGTCTGGAAGCCATCAATTCGCGGGTGGACATGCCGGGCTTCATGCTCGATACCAGTGGCAAGGTGATGGCGCTGATTGAGGCGGTGGAGGCAGACAACGTGCGCCTGCAATACGATCTCTATCACATGCAGATCATGGAAGGGGACCTGATTCGCGGCATTGAGTGTCTGCTGCCCTGGATCGGCCATATCCAGTTTGCGGACAATCCGGGCCGGCATCAGCCAGGAACCGGGGAGATTAACTTTTCGAATGTTTTCTCTGCGATAGACAGACTGGGTTATGGCGGCTGGGTGAGCGCAGAGTACAGGCCCACCGGGGCGACAGAGCCGTCTCTGGGCTGGTTTTCGGAGGCAAACTGACCGTCGCCATAGGCGACACCCTCTTACAAGATCGTAACTGGCCGGTTCCCGGAGTTCTTCGTACCCTTGTTGTTAATGTTTTCCGCTATCAGGAGGAGCACCGGTGAAAGCGCTGGTAATCGAAGACGATCGGGATGTAGCAAATTATCTGCTAAAGGGACTGAGGGAATCCGACTTCGTGGTGGATCATGCGGCCGACGGCAAGGAAGGCATGATGATGGCGGCCAGTGAAGAATACGACATCATGATTGTCGACCGGATGTTGCCGGGTATGGATGGCCTTTCCATTATCAAGACGGTAAGGGCCACGGGCAACCAGACGCCGGTGCTGATTCTCAGTGCCCTGGGCGATGTCGATGACCGTGTCGAAGGGCTGCGTGGCGGTGGCGATGACTACCTGACCAAGCCGTTCTCTTTCACCGAGCTGTTGGCGCGCATCGAGTCACTGATCCGGCGCAACCGTCAGGCCGCCGAGACCGAGACCGTACTGAAAGTGGCCGATCTGGAGATGGACCTGTTGGCCCGCACCGTAAAACGCGCCGGCCAGAGTATTGATGTCCAGCCCCGGGAGTTCCGGCTGCTGGAATACCTGATGCGTAATGCCGGGCAGGTGGTTACCCGTACCATGCTGCTGGAGAAGGTGTGGGACTATCACTTCGACCCCCAGACCAACGTGATCGACGTGCATATCAGCCGTCTGCGCGCCAAGATCGACAAGGAATTCGATACACCCCTGCTGCAGACAGTGCGGGGGGCGGGATACATGTTACGTGAAACTGCTTAGTCAGCTCAGAACATCGTCTTTCCAGCTTGCCCTGCTGTATATGGTGGTGTTTGCCACCTCGGTGTTTCTGCTGTTGGCATTTATCTACTGGCGTACAGCCGGGTTCATGACTGCCCAGACCGACGAGACCATTGAAGCGGAAATCGCCGGCCTGGCGGAGCAGTATCGCAGTCGTGGTGTAAATGGTCTGATCACCATCATCCGGGAACGGGTGGCCAGGGATCCGAATGCCAAGTCCATTTACCTGTTGACCACAGACGACTTTCTGAAACTGGCCGGGAATATTGAAACCTGGCCAGAGGGCAGCCGCTCGTCTGACAGCGGCTGGATCAATTTTACCCTGAATCCCTCCGTTGGCTGGCAGGGCCCCGAGCGCCTGGCCCGGGCCCGGATCTTTGAGGTCCAGGGTGGTTTGCGCTTGCTGGTGGGGCGCGATGTGGATGACCTCACCAACCTCAAGCGGGTGATTGAAACTGCCATCAACTGGGGTATGGGCATCACCCTTGCCCTGGCGCTCCTGGGTGGCTTCCTGATGAGCCGAAGCACCACTCGCCGCATTGAAGTGATCAACAACACCTCTCGCCGGATCATGAATGGGCACCTGTCCCTCCGGATTCCGACCCGTGGGACCGACGACGATTTTGATCAACTGGCCGAAAACCTGAACCAGATGCTGGACCGGATCGTGTATCTGATGGAAGGCATACGCCATGTTTCCGACAGCATCGCCCATGATCTTCGCACTCCACTGACGCGACTGCGTAACCAGCTCGAAAACACGCTGATTACGGTCGACAATGACGAGGCGCGCGAGCATGTCGGGCAGGCTGTGGCAGAGGCTGACCAGCTGCTGGCCACCTTCAATGCCTTGCTGCGCATCGCCCGGCTGGAGACCCGGGGCAACTCGGCCGACATGAAAGCGGTGGCGCTGGATGAACTGGTCAGCGATGCCTGTGAACTCTACGAGGCCCTGTCTGAGGACAAGGATCAGAGTTTCTCTCAGGAACTTGAGCAAAATGTCCGGATTGAGGGAGACCGGGATCTCCTGTTCCAGATGATCAGTAACCTGATCGACAACGCCATCAAATACACGCCGGAGCATGGTGCCATCAAGGTGGTCGTTCGCCGGGACGGCGGCGGAGCGGTGTTTGAGGTTCAGGATTCCGGTATCGGTATTCCGGATGATGAGAAAGACCAGGTTTTCCAGCGCTTCTACCGGGTTGGCAAGAGCCGCTCGTTACCCGGCAATGGTCTGGGGCTCAGCCTGGTGTCGGCGGTGGCGGAGATTCATCAGGGCCAGATTCTGCTGAGTGATACCCATCCTGGGGAAGACATGCCGGGCTTGACCGTCACGGTCCGGATGCCAGCGTACACCGCCGTAAAAAAGCGGATCAAGGCCACACAGTCTGAGAATGGTGGTTCAACGGAGGAGGGTCGCTCCTCCGCAGAACCCGGCACGGCCTGAGATTACTGGCTGGCGCGAAAGCGGTTGATACGGCTCAGGACAGGGCCAAGTACCGCGTCGGCCCGTGACTCGACCTGCTGGCTGATATGATCAAACTGCGAGCGACGGCGATCCACCTTGGCCTGAATACTGTCCCACTCGCCTTCCAGATGCTTCTGTTCGGCCATCAGAAAGGCCGCAATATTGTGGCGATTGACGCGGCTGGTGATGCCCAGCTGGTCCAGCCGGAAACCCAGGCTATCCACCCCTTCAAGTGCCAGATTCATCAGTTTCTTGGTATCCATTAGCATATCTCCATGCAGAAAAGATCAGGTGTCATTGTCGGCCACGCTAATCCTTGGCGCTAGAGTGTTCAACCTAGATTGCGGAACGGATGCCTTGCCAAAAGGTAATCGCATGGCCACAGGCAGGTAATGGTCAATGTGCAGAATAGAGGGTGTAGATGCGGAAGCGGGCGGATGATCTGCTTGCTTCCCCCTCCAGCACAGCGCTAGCCTTATACCCCGTGATTCACGGGGTTTTTTTTGCCCTTCCGAAATGCATTGTTTCTTGAACCAGGACACCCATGGCCAACCAGACGCCTTCAGGCAACAACCGGCCGCGCTATATCACCCCCGAAGGTGAGCAGGCGCTCCGGGATGAGCTGCAATTCCTATGGAAAGTAAAGAGACCAGAGGTTACCCAGGCAGTACGTGAAGCGGCTGCCCTGGGAGACCGGTCCGAGAATGCCGAGTACATCTATGGCAAGAAGCAGCTTCGGGAAATCGACCGCCGCGTACGCTTCCTCAGCAAGCGGCTGGATGAGGTCTCGGTGGTGGATCGCCTGCCAGAAGACCGGAGCCGGGTATTCTTTGGTGCCTGGGTGACCATCGAGGATGAGGACGGCAGTGAGCAGGAGTATCGAATCGTGGGTGCCGATGAATTCGATCTCGAAAAAGGCTATCTCAGTATCAATTCTCCGCTGGCCCGCGCGCTCATTGGCAAGCATCTGGATGACGAGGTATCGGTGAGAACCCCTGAGGGCTGGAAGCAGGTGGTGATTACCGATATCCGCTACCAAATGGCCTCGAACGACAAGTGAGTGCTGTCACAAAACTGGCTTTTGCCTGGGCAAAGGGTCATTTTTGGCGATAGACTGATCAAATATTGTCACCCGTCAGGGCAAATGGATGATCGGCTAGGGTTGGGATGAGCACCATGAATGTCAGGAAACAGACAGAGGAAAAACGAGCCGGGGCAGCGTTGCTGGCGTTGCCGTTGATGCTGCTGACGACCTTGCCTGCCTATGCCCAGAGTGACGATGACGCCGCGTTTGAGTACGAAGAGCGCTCCACTATCGACACCATTCCGTTTCGCTCGGTCGCGGAAGAGGAGCTGGCTAATACCGTAATTGAGGGCGGGCTGGCAGCGCCGGCGGCCGGGGTACCGGTGCAGCAGGCAACGGATGACGATTTCTATCTGGACCCGCTGGCCCTGCAGCCGAGAGACCCGCGAACCGATCTGGGCCGTTCCGAGATTCCCGTCGAGATCCGTTTCAGTAACCCCAAAGTGATACCGGGCCAGAGCCACGGCAACAATTACGTGATCCGGCCACCGGAGAACCGCACCTACGATACCCTGAATACCAATCTCACCGGTCGTTAAACATCGGCCCCGCTACTCGGCCTCAGGCAGCGGCTGAATCCGCTGCAGCAGCGGGCCTGCCGAGCACATCTTCGTAGAAAAAGCTCAGAGCCTGACTGGCCTGATTCAGTCGGGCCCGGGATACCCGGATCTTTTCACTCAGATAGGTCAGGAACAGCTTCTGATCCTCTTCGGCCAGATTGTCCGGATCCTTCAGATCATGAAACAGCACAAACCGGCTGATCCAGTGCAGATAGGTTTGCTCGGCGCGTTGATTCAGTTCGCGTTTGCGGATGGCGGCCTGTACCTGGCCAATCATGCCTGGGCGCGATTGCTCCAGGGCCTCAGTAATGTCCATGGTGTTTACTCGTTCAAAAGCTTGTTTTTGTTATGTTGCGCGCATCATATGACAAACGTTTGAACGGCGCAAAATTCTGGCGGGTGCGGTGCCCCGCCGTCGGTGTGGCGGCGGGGCAGGGGCGTTACTTCAGGGATTCAAGTTTGTCGATGTACTGCTGCATGGCGTCATCGCTGGACATGCCCTTGAGTTTCTCCCAGGCGTCGTACTTGGCCCGGCCAACAAAATCCATCATGCCCGGACGCTTGCCGCTGACATCGCCTTCGGTGGCCTGCTTGTAAAGGGCATAGAATTCCAGTTTCAACTCGTTGGAAGGTTTGAAGTCGCCTTCCGCGGTCTGGATGTAGTTTACCGCTTCTTCGAATTTCGCTTTCAGGTCACTCATGTTGTGTCTCCGTGGTGTTGGTGGTTTTTTTCCATTCAAGTATGCCGGCAGTATAGCGACGGGGCTGGTTGGCGTCATTGACCGAAATAGCGGTTTTCCGGTCGCCCTGGCAATCTGGCAAAAGTTTGCCCAAGCACACATTTTGAGCCATCGCTGGCCAATTTTTGCTTGAGAACCCTGGGTGACCTGTGTACAGTTTTACGCGTTGTCTGCCAGGAGGGCAGACACCAAGGATCGATACAATTGCAAATGACTTGCACAGGGAGCACGCCATGTCTGCCAAAGACGGTTCCGTTGCGCCGAAAGAGCGCATCAATATCAAGTATGTCCCCGCCACAGGCGATCAGCAGGCCGAAACCGAACTACCACTGAAGATGTTCGTGGTTGGTGATTTCAAGGGTCACGCTGAAGAAACCCCCATTGAAGACCGTAAGGCCATTTCCGTCGACAAGAACAACTTCCGTTCTGTCATGAAGGAAGCGGGTCTGACGCTTTCCACCAGTGTTTCCAACAAGCTCGAAGACGGTGCCGACGACCTCCCCGTGAATCTCGAATTCCAGGGGCTCGAAGACTTTTCTCCGGACAGCATTGCCCGCCAGGTCCCTGAGCTCAAGAAGCTGATTGAGCTGCGTGAAGCCCTGGTTGCCCTCAAGGGCCCGTTGGGCAACGTGCCTTCGTTCCGTTCCAAGCTGCAGGAGCTGCTGGACAACGACGACGCCCGGGAAAAGCTGTTGGCTGAACTTGAGCTGGCCACCGACGGCGGCGAGTAATCGCAACACCGGAACCCGGTAACCTACACCGATTATCAATCACGTACTGAAGGGATGTGGTATGTCTGATACTGCTGTGCAGCAATCTGCTGCCTCCGAATCCGTAGCAGAAGGCTCTCTGCTTGACCAGGTCATGGCCAACAGCCGTATGGCGCCGGCCGATGAAGGCTACGATGTTGCCCGTAAAGGGGTGGCCACGTTTATTGCCAACCTGCTGAAGAGCGATGAAAAAGGCCAGCCGGTCAACAAGGCGCTGGTCGACCAGATGGTGGTCGAGCTGGATCGCAAAATCAGCGCCCAGATGGATGAGATTCTGCACGCGCCCAAGCTGCAGGAACTGGAATCGTCTTGGCGTGGCCTGAAACTGATGGTGGATCGCACCGATTTCCGCGAGAACATCAAGGTGGATATCCTCCATGCCACCAAGACCGAACTGCTGGAAGATTTCGAATTTGCTCCGGACGTGACCCAGACCGGCTTCTACAAGCACATTTATGCCGCCGAGTATGGTCAGTTCGGTGGTGAGCCGGTGGGCGCGATTGTCGGCAACTACGCCTTCAGCCCATCAACGCCGGACATGAAGCTGCTGCAGTACGTGTCGTCGGTTGGCGCCATGTCCCACGCGCCGTTCCTGTCCTCGGTTGCACCGTCGTTCTTCGGCGTCGACAGCTACCAGGAACTGCCGGCTATCAAAGAGCTGAGCGCCGTTTTCGAAGGGCCGAAATACGCCAAGTGGCGTTCCCTGCGGGAATCTGAGGATGCCCGTTACCTGGGCCTGACCGCACCGCGCTTCCTGCTGCGGGTGCCTTACGATCCGACTGAAAACCCGGTGCGCAGCTTCAACTATAAGGAAGATGTCTCCGGTGACCACGAGCATTACCTGTGGGGCAATACCTCCTACCTGCTGGCCACACGCCTGACCGAGAGCTTTGCCAAGTACCGTTGGTGCCCGAACATCATTGGTCCACAGAGTGGCGGTGCGGTGGAAGATCTGCCGGTGCACACCTTCGAGTCCTTCGGTCAGCTGGAAGCCAAGATTCCGACTGAGGTACTGATTACCGACCGTCGCGAATACGAGCTGGCGGAAGAAGGTTTCATCGCCCTGACCATGCGTAAAGGCAGCGATAACGCCGCGTTCTTCTCCGCCAACTCGGTGCAGAAGCCCAAGCAGTTCCCGAACACCAAGGAAGGCAAAGAAGCGGAAACCAACTACAAGTTGGGTACCCAGTTGCCGTACATGATGATCGTGAACCGCCTGGCCCACTACATCAAGGTGCTGCAGCGAGAGCAGATCGGCTCCTGGAAAGAGCGTCAGGATCTGGAGCGGGAACTGAACACCTGGATTCGCCAGTACGTGGCCGACCAGGAAAACCCGCCTGCAGACGTCCGCAGTCGCCGCCCCTTGCGTGCCGCGAAAGTGGAAGTCTCCGATGTAGAAGGCGATCCGGGCTGGTACCAGGTCTCCCTGGCAGTGCGTCCGCACTTCAAATACATGGGCGCCAACTTTGAACTCTCGCTGGTTGGCCGACTGGACAAGGATTAATCCGTGTTCGGCGGCACCGGCACTGACGGCGTTCGCAACACCGGCAGCCTGTTTGAACGGCTTGAACAGGCTGCCGCTCCTGCGGGCCAGAGCATGGGGGAGTTCACTCATGTGGTGGAATCCATCAAGCGCCACCTGGTGCGACTGCTGAACGCCCACCCGGGCAACAGCAGCAGCGCACCGGATCTTGGCTTGCTGGATTTCAACGACGCCACGCTGGGCACTCATGACCTGAGCATCCAGATTCGCGGGGCCATCCGTCAGTGCATTGAGAAGTTTGAGCCGCGGGTTAAGCGGGTGGATGTGGTGGCTATGCCACCGGGCCCGGACCCGTTGCAGTTGAAGTTCCAGGTGACGGTCTACCTGAACGTTGCAGGAAGCGATGATCGGACGACGATAGACCTGGTTTTGGATGATAAGCGGTACTACCGGGTTGTTTAGACTTGGTGGCTGGAGGAGATGGGGACACTTTTCTTCTGGGAAAAAATAACTCGCTTTGCTCAGACATCTTTTTTCCCGCCAGAAAAGTGTCCCCATCCCCTCCGGCAAACCTGAGTGGAATGCGGCCGAAGTTTTTGAAGGCAGGTATGAGAGTCAGGGTGTGGGTAGTCTTTCCAAAAGTGTGCGGAGCCATGGATGGCGGAGCCCAAGCGTCTCATGGACGGGCTAGAAGCGTCTTTTGGAAAGACTACCCACATCCTGGCTCGGAGCCAGACCGAGCAGTCAAGGTGCAGTAAACATGAAGTTAAACAGGTTCTACAGGGATGAGTTGAGCTTTCTGCGGTTGCAAGGCAGGGAATTTGCCGAAGCCCACCCGCAGCTCACCCGCTTTCTATCCGAACAGAGCACCGACCCGGACGTAGAACGGCTGCTGGAAGGCTTCGCCTTCCTGACCGGCAAACTGCGGGAAAAAGTTGAGGACGAGTTTCCGGAGCTGACTCATTCGCTGCTGAACATGCTCTGGCCCAATTATCTGCGGCCAGTGCCCAGCTGCACCATCATGCGCTTTGATCCACAGCTGCATGCCATCAGTGAACGTCAGGTTGTTGATCGTCATACCGAGATCAAGAGCCGCCCCTTGGGCGACGCCAGCCGCCAGACCCAATGCCGGTTCCGCACCTGCCGGTCGGTGGATATTTTTCCGATCAGTGTGGCCGAGGCTAATGCCGAGCACTCACGGGAAGTTTCCTCCGTGACCGTAGACCTGGCGCTGCATACGGACCAGCCACTGAATGGCATTGGCCTGGAAAATCTGCGCTTTTACCTGGGCGGCGACAACCACACGGCAGAGACTCTGTATCTGTGGCTGAACCATTACCTCAGCCGTATGGAACTGGTGGTGGGCGACCGTGTGGTCAGCCTGCCTTCATCCCTGTTGCAGCCGGTTGGCTTTGCGGCAGATGAGGCGATCCTGCCTTACCCCAAGAATGCTTATGCCGGCTACCGGATTATCCAGGAGTACCTGAGTTTCCCGGAGGCCTTCCGGTTTGTTGATATCACCGGCCTGAAATCCCGGTTGCCAGCGGTGCAGGCTGATGAGATCAGTCTGCGTTTCCACTTCAGCCGGATTCTGCCCCCGGACACCCGGGTAACCCGCGACTCCATGCAGTTGTACTGCACTCCAGCGGTTAATCTGTTCAGCCACGAAGGCGAGCCGGTAGACCTGAACGGTCGCCAGACTGAATACCGTATTTCACCCTCCAGCCGCTGCCCGGAACACTACGAGGTGTTCAGTATCGAGCAGGTTGAGGGCTGGCTGGAAGGTCGTTCCGGTAGAGGCGAGCCGCGCATCTACACGGCGTTCGAGAGTTTCCAGCATGAAGTGGAGCGAGATCGCGGCCGTACCGCCCTGTACTACCGGGTACGTACCCGGGAGAGCGTGCGTGGTGATGGTTTTGATCACTACATTTCCTTTGTTCGCGGTGATGAAACCGAATGTCTGAATCGTCAGGAAGCGGTCTCGCTCACGCTCACCTGCACCAATCGCCAGTTGCCACAACAACTGGCGGTCGGGGAAGTGTGCATGGCCACCGAGAGCACACCGGCCTTTGCCGCGTTCAGCAATATCACGCGCCCGACGGCGACCCTGCGGCCGACCCTGGATGGCAGCCTGTTGTGGACGCTGATCTCCAACCTGTCATTGAACTACCTGTCGATGCTGGATGTGGATGCCCTGCGCACCGTGCTGCGAGTGTATGACTTCCGGGCCCTCGTCGACCGACAGGCTGAGCGGGTGTCCCAGAAGCGGCTGGCGGGTATCACGGGCATCACCACCAAGCCGGTTGACCGCATGATTCGCGGGCTGCCGGTGCGCGGTATCCGCTCAGAGCTGCAGCTGGATCAGCATGGGTTTGCCAGTGAAGGTGACCTCTACCTGTTCGGCACGGTGTTGAGCCAGTTTTTTGCGCTTTACGCGAGTATCAATGCGTTTCACCAACTGGAAGTGGTGAATACAGACAATCAGGAACGGTACACATGGACGTTACAGCAAGGTCAGCAGCCGCTGATGTAGCCGGGCTGGAACCCGTTCTCGGCAACGCGCGGCGATACAGTTTTTTTCAGCTGGTGGATCTGATTCACCGGCACCATGGAGACGACCTGGAGCGTGGCGGTCACGATGAGCCCCGCCAGGAACGCATCCGATTCTCGGCCTCGGCCGGCCTGGGGTTTCCTGGCAGCGATGTGGTGTCGGCGCTGTCGCCGGAGCATGAGCACGCCCCCTATCAGATGGAAGTCAGCTTTCTGGGGCTTCACGGCTCCCAGTCGCCACTGCCCGGTTATTACCTGGAAGATCTAGCCTGGGAAGCGGGGCAGAATCTCGGTGTTCGTCGGCATTTTCTCGATTTCTTTAATCACCGGCTGGTGACCCTGTTC